>JBKJPN010000179.1:0-33777 GCA_046595125.1 Ferruginibacter sp. | reverse complement strand
CTAAAAATAAAGGAAAGGATTAAAGCCTACGATTCAGAGTTACTTAAAAATATTGGCATTTCAAACGGAGATATGTTTGGAAATATTGTTGCAGATAAATTAGACGTCTACAGAAGTGGATTCTCAGATGCATTTGCAGCAATATTTAATAAACTTTTGGATTTTATTCTCGAGCGGACATCCGAGAAACGAATTAGTATCTCTACGGCCTCAAAAATTAGAATATCACAACTTCAAGAACCTGAAATATCTTATTTAAATTTTAATAGCGGCAAGGTTGTGGATGGAAGTTTATGGGAACCCAAATACTCTGAGGCTAACTCTTCTTTTATTCTAAACAGTAAACATCCCTATTATGAATTGATAAACAATAAAACAGGAATTGAGGTTCTTATTGATATTGCAAGTCAGTCAGCTTTAATAGAAAGCGAAACAATAAAAGATTCAACTAGTATAATATTAGAAACTTTTAGGCAAGATATTTCCAGAAGGCTAAGATTGATTGCGGAAAATGAGTAGGACCCCCTCGCCTTATTTCCGTTCCCCCACCAAATTCAATTGAACGCCTTGGTTCGTGTCTCCACGAACCAAATCTCTATCGTAAAACTTTCTCCGCCCTTGTTGGCCGCCTCCCCAACAACATATAGCACCTTCCCACCCAAAAAAACTACCACTTTGTGGTATTGCACAGCCCAAAAACATTTACAAATTTTACATGTTAAATTATTTTTTTAAAACTTAAAACATTTCAATCATGGCAAAACAAAATGAAACAGGCCACGCAATTAACGTCGCCAATTTTGAGGATCTTATTTCTTTCTGTACCGGTTATGGCGCTGCCTACAACCCCACCAAAGAAAGAATAAAGATTGATGCATTAAACACAAAACACCAGGCCGCAAAAGTAGCCAGCGAGGCAGTAAACAATGCCTTGCCCGCCCACACCACGGCCGTAAACGCCCGGCAGCTGGCATTTGAGCCACTTAAAAAACTGGTAACCCGTATTCCCTATGCCATTAAAGCATCAGATGCCGATACCAAAGTAGCTGCCGATGCAACAACTGTTGTTCGAAAACTGCAAGGCACAAGAGCAACGCCCAAACCAAAAGACAATCCTGCCACACCCGAAAACGAAGCCGAATCAGCCAACTCAGCTTCGCAGCTCAGCTTCGACAGTAAAGTAGAAAACCTCGACAAACTTATTAAACTCTTGCAGGCCATCCCCAGCTACAAACCAAACGAAGCCGATATAACTATTGGTGCACTTGTTACGCTTCACAGCCAGCTAAAAACGGCCAACACTAATGTTATCAATGCTTATACTCCTGTAAGTAATGCACGTATAGTACGCAATCAGGAGCTGTACAATACCAATACCGGCCTCATTGCCATCGTAAACGATGTAAAAGCCTATTTAAAAAGTGTTTTCACTGCCAACAGTCCGCAGTTCAAACAAATCAGCAAGCTCAAGTTTATAAAACGCAATATCTAAAGTCCTTCAAATCCTGGCATTACTTCAGCAGTTATTAAAACAACTTCCGGAGTTTGTAAATGCTCCGGAAGTCTTAATATCCTTCAAACAGTACCCACGCCACCGCAACCCAACTTTCCTTCTTCTCTTTTAAACAAAACATAAACAGCGCAACATTAACCAATGTGCTTACTAAACTAACCGCTGTTTCTTATAAACCAATTAATGTTTGTACTAAACTAACTGCAGGTAACTTTAGACTAGGCAATGTTACCACTAGACTAAGCGATGTTCACACTAGACTAAACAAAGTTGACACTAGATTAAACAATGTTAGTTCTATACTAAACAATGTTAGCATTGAACCAAGCAATGTGCAAAATAGACAAAGCATCATGTGTCCCAGCGAGGTTTTCGCAACGAAATATCCAAACCCAAGCAGTCATTAAAAGCGAAACCCCGATGAATAATGCTGTTACAATAAAAGAAGACAAAGGTTGTGATTGTTGATTTACAGTATATTAAATCCAAATATTGTTTTTATATTTGTTTTACAACTAACCACCTTAAAATTCTATGAATCTAAATCGCTCAGAAAGACTCGCAAATCAGGCCATTAAAAATCTGCGTGAAAAGAAACTATCAGACGGCCTCACTTTTATGATTAATTCGGATAACTTACCTCCAAATCAATGCTATATTGAGCATCCCGAAGGTTATATATCCCTTGTTGTGCTATCCAGTAAAATCAATGATTTTAAGGTCATTGAAAAATATTCAGTAGAAAAAAGCGATCAGATTCGAAAAAAATTCAAGATTGCCTGATCTCTATGTTATAACCGGCTCAAACGGCTCAGGAAAATCTACTCTGGGCTTTACACATTTACCTAAAATCATTCAGGATAATTATCAGGTTTTTGATGGCGATAAATTGGCTATGCAAAAACGAATGGAATTATACAGAACAAGGAAATTTTCAATAAAGGAAGCTAAACGTCTTGCTGACGAATGGCTGTATGAACATTTTGAAACATCAGTAAAAATGCTCTAAAGCTAAAAGATGATTTTGTATATGAAGGGCATTTCCCAAACAGTGAAAACTGGAAAACAATTACAAGATTTAAAAGAGCAGGCTATAAAGCACACTTAATTTTTTTTGGACTTACTAATACCGAACTTTCAGCTCTTCGTGTAAGAGAACGGGCAATACAAGGTGGTCATGATGTTGCGCCTTACGAAATTGAAAGAAACTTTTATGGCAATCTAATTCAGCTTAATAAGAAATTTAAAAGTATTGACGAACTGAAAATTGTTGATACTTCTGCACAAACACATAATGTACTTGCCCTTTTTAATAATGGTGAAATAGAGTTTGCTGTGCATCATGGCAAATTACCTGAATGGTTTGAAAAAGGTCTTTCAAAATTATATCGAAAAATATCAGTTAGGGATAACAAAAATCCTTTTGGGAAATTAGAATCATTATAAAGTACTCCACCATTGTGTCCCAGCGAGGTTTTCGCAACGAAATATCCAAACCCAAGCAGTCATTAAAAGCGAAACCCCGATGAATAATGCTGTTACAATAAAAGAAGGCAAAGGTTGTAATTTTTCAGTTGCCTAATGGCTGTGCTTTGGTTTCAACAGTTTTTAATAATTTTAACCAAGCCAAACAAGCGTTAAACCCACATGGATTCCAGCACCGATTTTGAGAAATTTTACAATGAAGCATTGGCTCCGGAATTGCCGGGCCTGCGGGCTGCTTGCAGGCAGGCAGATAGGTGGCACCTGGTTATTGTACTGGCAGGGTTGGCGGGCTTTACCAGTTTTATTGGCTTTTATGCCGAATGGTTTAGCGGCGAAATGGCCTGGGTACTTTTTATTTTTTTTGCAGTCCTGCTGGTTTTCGCTGTGTTCAAATATGCTAAACAAAACGATCGTTTTATTGCTGCCTTTAAAGCGGGTGTAATTAAAAAAATTATCAATCACCTGGCACCGGGCCTTGTTTATAAACCCGACAAAGTGGTTAGCTCCGCAGCATACAAGGCCAGCAGTCTGTACCGCTATCGCTACGATTATTTTGACAGCGATGATTATATAGAAGGCCAGATCAACGGTGTTTCGTTTCACTGTGCCGAACTAAATGTAAGCAGCGATTATGCAGGCAATAACCAAGTATCGGTTTTTAAAGGTCTGTTTTTTGTTGCCGCCATACATAGCCGTTTTACCGGTGGTACTTATGTGTGGCAGCGCAACCGGGCACAACTTGCTGCCAGCGTAATGGATGAAGATTATCGCCTGCTGCCCATGCCCCCTGTTGTTAATATTCCATTTGACGATGCGGAATTTACCGAATGCTTCAGGGTTTGCAGCACAGCACCGGAGCAGGCAAATCAAATATGTACGCCAGTGATGCGCAGCAATATGTTACGGATAAGCAGGGCTTTAAAAGGTCATGTTTCTTTTAGCTTTGTGGCAGGCCGCTGTTTTGTTGCTGTGCCCATTGCTGCCGATCTTTTAGAGCCATCAGCATACGATCCGGGCGATAAAATTGAAATAGGAAAATATTTCAACAGCATTGGCATTATAACAAATATGTTTAAGCAGCTGGATATATCGGCACTGCAATAGTCATATCCGCAGCTGCTCCGCCCTGGTTTATGTAACAGGAACCATTCTTCATTCAATCGCCATAGTTTAATTTTATTGTGTAACCATGTCGATGTTATATTGGTTCGTAAGCCACTAACCAAGGCGAGGCAAGTTAGCGTCGCTCAGCTCCTTTGCAGCTCCGCATAAAACAAAAAACTGCAACTGCAAAAAAAATAGCCCGTAAACAAACGGGCCATTTCAGCGGGTATAAAAATTTATTTAATGCTTAATACTTCTTGGCAATATTGTAATATAAAGTTGTTGGCGGCCCCACAACACCGGCAGAATCCATTTTATCTTTTAGATCTTTACTGGCCATAAAAGCTTCAGCTTTAGCCGCGTCATTAATAATAAAACTAAGTACCACCCGCTTGTTATCGCCCACTTCGAAACCCACAACACGGTCGCTAAGGCCGCCATCCAAGCGGGCTTGTTTATGGCTGTCAAATGATGTTTTCCAGGCATCGTAATCTTTTACTGTATGGCTAATTAAAATGCGCTGCGAGTTGGTATTGGGCGTGGTATCCATCATCTGCACATCCAAGTAACGAATATCGGGTTTACCCATTACCCCACTTTTTTGCATGGCTGCTTTTAGATCCGCCGACTCGGCAAACGCCTTGGCTTTTTCTACATCGTCCATTTTCATTACTACCATTACCATGTTGCTGTCTTTGGTTCCGCGGCAAACAACAAAATCGTGCAAGCCGTGACTAAGCCGGGCGGTATCGTGCCCCTCGTATGCAAGCAGCCATTTGCCATAGTCGGCAACTTTAGCGGTTACCAGCATTAGGTTAGCTGGTTTTACCGGTGTTTGGTTAAGGTTGCTGTCGGCAGCGGGTGCCGGTTCATCGGTTTTTCCGTCTCCGTTATTACACGAGATAGTGAAGAACATTCCTGTAAGGGCAATAGCACCAATCAGGCATTTAATTGATTTCATGTTTTGTTAGTTTAATGATGAAAAGAAGGAAGAAATTGTAGGCGTAAAAATTACGCCTATAAATATAATTTTTATTATTGCCAATTGCAAGTACTTATTTTGGGGGGTACATAACTGGTTTTTGCACACAAAAAAAGACGGTATAAAACCGTCTTTAATAAAATGATTGCTTGTATAGCAGTTAGTCTTTTTTGAAGTAAGTATAAGCACGCTTAACAACTTTGGTTGCCTTGCCTTTTTCATCAAGTGTAGTGCGCTGGGTCCAGTTGCCCTGTTCATCGTAGCTATCGTATTTGTAGGTGGTAACTTTATTGGTGGTGCTATCTTTGGTTACATTCATCTCGGTTGTTTTGGCAACATCTCCTTTGTCATTCAACTCACTTTTTGAATTGTATACTTCTTTGCCGGTACTGTCCTTGTACCTTCCAGCAACCTGTATTCCTTTAGAATAATCGTTTTCAAAAACACCATCAACGGTACTGTCGGCTTTATGCCTGGTGCCCGTGGTTACTGCGCCGTAATCATCCTCTTTAAGGCCTGTATAAAAAAAAGTAATCTTTCCGGCAGAGTCAGTTTCATTACCCCCACTGTATTTTCCGTCTTTATCAAGTTCAATAGTAAACCCACTTGCTAGTTTGCCGTTTTTTGTAACAACCAAGCTTTTCATCTGGCCTTTTTCGTAATGGGTCATAACGGTATTTTCGGTAACAGTACCCTTACTGTCTTTTTTTGTAACGGCAATTGTATAACCGTTTTTATCAAACTCATCAACAGTAATACAGCAAGAATCCATAGCGTCAATTTTGCCGGTACTATCGGGCGTGTAATTGGTTGTTTCCATGGTTTGTACCATACCCTTTAGGTTTTGAGCAGTCCAGTCGCTGTTTTTAGCAACCACTGCCTCTTTTGTGGCATTGTTGCACGAAAACATAATAGTTCCGCCGATTAAAAGCAAGAGTAATTTTTTCATAATTGCTAGTTTTTATTTTTGATGAGGCAGTAAAGTAGAAACTTTAATGCAGGATTGCAAGTAAATACGCATATATATTATTTAGCACCTCGCCGTTGTTGGTGGCCTAACCAGCAACATCCATATTTTTAATAAATTGGCTGACGAATATTATTTATTAAGGTTAAATTTGGTAACATCATCAACCGAAAACTAAATGACAGTTCCCAAAATAATATACAGTTACCTGCTTACCGTGTTTGTATTTTTTGCCATTGATATGCTTTGGCTGGGTTTAATTGCCAAGAATATGTACCGCAAATACTTGGGTAACTTTTTATCTGATACCGTAAACTGGAAAGCGGCGATTATTTTTTACCTGATCTTTATAGTGGGCATTTTTATTTTTGCTATTATGCCGGCGGTTGAAAAATCATCGGTAGGAAAAGCTGTGTTGCTGGGTGCGCTGTTTGGATTCTTTACATACGCCACCTACGATCTTACCAACTTGGCAACGCTAAAAGACTGGCCATTACCCATTGTTTTTATTGATATGGCATGGGGTGCGGTACTCACCGCATCTGTTAGTACCGCTGGTTATTATATTGTAAAATGGATAGCCTGATGCTTTCCGTATTCATACAGGCAGCTGCTCTAGTAGCAATTTATGCAACCAGTTGGTATGGCATAGCACTCCTTAAAAAAAGAAATGATGTGGCCGATATTGCCTGGGGCATGGGCTATATATTGATATGCATTTACCTTTTTATTACCCAGCCACATGCGTCAATCAGTTTGTTATTGTACTTGTTGGTTGTATGCTGGGGCCTTAGGTTATCGCTGCATATTTATTTTAGAAACAAAAATAAAACAGAAGACTTTCGGTATCGCCAATGGCGGCAAGACTGGGGTAAAACTTTTTATTGGCGAACCTACTTGCAGGTTTTTTTATTACAGGGAGTTATTTTACTCATCATTATTTCGCCGGTGCTGTTTACAGCCGTGCAAGGTTCAAACGACTGGACTGTATCTACTTTCATTGGAATAGCCTGTTGGCTTACGGGTTTTTATTTTCAATCGGTGGCAGATTATCAGTTATCGGTTTTTGTAAAAAATCGTTCTTCAAACAGCGAGATCATGCAAACCGGTTTGTGGAAATACAGCCGGCATCCAAACTATTTTGGAGAGCTGCTGATGTGGTGGGGAATTTTTATCATTATTATTCCAATGCCAGGCAGTATATATTTTATTATCAGTCCGTTAACCATTAGCTTTCTGTTGCTGTATGTATCGGGTATTCCATTGCTGGAGAAAAAATATGATGGGAACAGCGCTTTTCAATCGTACAAAAAAAGAACGAGTGCGTTAATACCGATGCCTCCAAAGAAAAAGTAACCGACAGTTTAAGTTGCTGATCAAGGTTCGTTCAACATGGGCAGTATGAAATTGAGATCGTATATTTTTTCATTAAATGGTACCATGGCTTTATTGTGCAGTACGGTTCCTAGTTTTCTGAAATCAAATTTCTCTGTGAATTTGTTATAACAGTTTCCCACCATGGTCTGTACTTCTTTCATGTCAATGATATCTGTGTGATCTATTACGTAACTGTCTGCAGCCTCATATTCCAAGATGAGCTGGTCTTCAAAAAAAAATTCGCAGTTAAAGCGGCATGCAATTCCTTTTTTGGTGGGCGCCTTTTTCTTCATAACCGATAACGAAATACGGCCGGCCAATTGTTCATCATCTTCTACCCGGTTTACCGGTGCTGTATAATTCCATTTGCTGATGACAAGATTCGTCTGTTCAATCATTTTTACGGTTTCTGTGTTGCGTAAACTTAGTTGATTTTTCTCTTTTTTTATCGGTAGGTTGCTTTTGCCTTGGAAGCGTATATTTTATTATCAGTCCATTTACCACCAGTATTCTGCTGCTGTATGTGTAGGGTATTCCATTGCTGGAGAAAAAATATGATGGGAACAGCGCTTTTCAATCGTACAAAAAAAGAACGAGTGCTTTAGTACCGATGCCTCCAAAGAAAAAGTAAATTAAACAAAAGATACCCTGTTAAAACGCTACAAGGCTTGCAGCGCAATTGGCCAGCCCGGCAAACTTGGTAGGTTTAACTTACCTTATCGCAAAACCGGCAGCATCATAGGTGCCAGTCTGTTGGCCCAGCGCTGGTACTCCAACCCAGAGGGGTGCAACCCATCTGCAGCAAGCAATAAGCGATTATTTTTTGCCTCTCTGGTAGAAGGGGTGATATCTAAATAGGGGCAACCAAAAGCATCAGTTACATTTTTGTTGATGGCATTAAACCAGTCAATTTCTTTACGAATGCGGGCTGTATCGCCAGTAGCGGCAAAGGGTGTTACACTGTAATCGGGTATGGATAAAACAAATACATGATTCTTTTTTCCTTGGGCCAGTTCAACAGCCCTTACCAGCAGATTGGTAAACCGCTGGCGGTAACCCGTGGTATCGTGTAGCTGGTACTGGTCGTTTACGCCAATCAATAAACTCACAACATCATATTTGGCCGGCAACGCAGCCGGTATGGCATTGCTGAGGTTATAAGTTGTCCAACCAGTAGTGGCAATATATTCGGGCACTGGCATATTAATGCCTTGTTGCTTTAACAGGTTAGCGGTTTGAGCAGGAAAACGTTCGGCTTCGGTAACCGACTGTCCAATGGTATAGGAATCGCCTAGGGCCAGCCAGGTTTTAAGCGGGCCAGTATTTGTAGGCGTATTGTATTGTATGGCTGCTGGATTGTCTTTAGCGCATGCCAGCAAGCTCAAATTAAAAATTGTAAACACAATCCATTTCATATACTGATAAACGAATAAAAAGATGAAATGGTTCGGTGCGGGGTTGTTGGTTGACTCAAATAAAACCTATAAGGCGGGCAGTGCAGCTGGCCAGCCCGGCCAACTTGATAAGTTTATGCGCAATTACAATTTACGTCCACTCATCACTCTTTTATCAACCTCGTATTTGTCGTTGGCCGTTTTCTTAATCATCAGTTTGGGGCGGTCGCCGCTAAAGCGCATAAAATAAACGTCGCCGTCGTAAGTTATTTTTCCAACTTCGCTGCTTTTGTATGGGGTAAGCCATTTATCAGCGTCCAGACTGTACACGGCATTTGCACCGGCACGCCTGCCTGTAGTAAAACTCAGGCTCTTGTTGTCGCCACTTTCAAAAGCAATATCTAAGCGGTTGTTTCCAATGTTGGTACAAACACCGGCGGTTCCTTTTTTCAGCAGAATGATATTGATATATTTTCCGTTTTCAATGATTACTTTACCCGACTTTACTGTTGCATCGCCCGAGGATAATTCTCTTCTCAGTTCCACATCTTTATCAATATAATACTGCAGTTTGTCAACAGGTATTGCTTTTTGTTCAACCTGATTTCTGGTTTCGGTTGTAAAATAAGATTTAGGGGTACTGCAGGCACTTATGAGGATGATGCAGAAAAAGGCAGGCCATGTAATTATTTTCATAGTAGTTTGATTTTGTTATAGCTATAATTAATACTAGGGTTGTATGATGCGATTTACTGCAGGTGGTTTAACAGCAGGTAAGGTGATTACTGTTAAAAGCGTGTAAAAATTAGTGCCGCTGCAAAGTAATTGCTGAATTAATAACGACTGATTTTACAGCAACGTCAATAAAAAATGGTTCGTAAAATACGAACCATTGAATATTTATCAGCCCGATATTACAGGCAACTAAACGATTTACTGGTAAAGCTTTGCTTTTAAAGCAGTACTAACACTACCCGTTAAACTCTGAAAGAGATTTAATGGAACCCCACTGGCATTTGCCTGAATCTCCAGGTTTGCTACTGTGGTAAGGTAGTTTCTCCAGGCAGTTGAACCACCCCCGGTGTAAATCCGGTTATCATTGGGCATATCAACAGTAAGTACCACATTAGAGCTGGTAATTCTGGAAATATCACTGGTGCCCTTTGGTAAAATCAAAACTACTTTCCAGATTTTGGCGGGTACTGTAACATTACCTCCGTCAACAGTATTTACCAAGGTACTGGTAGCATTGTATCCACCCTGTCCATAACTGCCCATTACTATATAAGCTTCATTAGTAGTGCCAACCAAACTGTTACGTACAAAATCTTCGAGCCCGGCCCATGGTCCGCTGTTAAGCGTAGAAGCCTGCGGAACCATATTTGTCATTAAGAAAGTAGCTGAGTTTGCAGCAATTGAAGAAGTTCTATCGCCCGACGGGCAATGATGCCCTCTGTCGAATCCGCTGCCTGTGTAACTGGTATTTTGTACCTGGTACCAACCAACAGGGAGATTCACATCGCCGCGAAAATCGTCCTGTCGAGATGTAGAACCTATGTCCTCGCTCTGCAAATGCCAGGCTACCCAAACCGGCTCACCCCTAGACCTGCTATAGGCCATTTTATAAAAGCTGTTATCTTTTAAGTAATTTTCGGGAAATGTATAGGAAGCTTGTGCGTTGGTTGGATTACCCAAAAAAATGGGGTCATTTTCGCCAGGGATACCCGGCACAGCAACCTCCGTTGTAAAACTGATGGTATTACCATAGGCAGTACCATTACTGTTTGTAGCGTAAGCCTTAATATAATAAACTTTATTAGGAGTTAGGTTGGTTAAATTACTGGTAAAGCTGCCGATGCCTGCACCATCCGTGGTTGTAAATGGACCACCAGTAGCGGTGCTTACAATTACACCCCTGGCTGTAACGGGTGTTCCACCTTCGCTGCTAATGTTTCCACCGGCTGTTGCCGTTGTGGGTGTTGCGCCATTAACTACTGTAGTGGCTACTATTGGCAGATAGGCAGCCTTCATATCATCTGTATTTTTTTTACAGGAGAAAAGGAAGCTGCTGAAAACGAATAGAGATAAAAGTGAAAATAATTTCATGCTTGATTTTTTGAACGACCAAAAGTAGGTAGTTTTAACTAATTACCACTTTTATTATTAATGCAAACGGCTTTTGTTTAATATAAGCTGTTGAAAAAGCCAATCGACTGTCGTAATAAAGATTCCTTTACCATTAAATTAATAGTATGAATAAACCAAATTGCTTAGATTGAATCTATCTTGAAAATACATAAAAATAAATTCAGTAAATCATTAAAATAATAAAAATGACAACACAGGAAATAGCCAATCAGTTTTACGAGTACATGCAGCAAGGTGCATTTGAAAAAATTTACACCGAACTGTATAGTATAGATGCTACCAGCGAAGAAGCCCCGGGCTCCGACTGGGGAATGGCAAAAGGGATGGCTGAGATAGCCGAGAAAGGGAAAAAATGGAATGATACCATGCAGGAAATGCACGGCGGCACCACAGGCAAACCCTTGGTAGCCGGTAATTATTTTACCTGTTTTATGACTATGGATTTTACACCCAAAGGTGGCCCCAGAACAAACATGGAAGAAATTGGATTTTATGAAGTAAAGGATGGAAAGATTGTATCGGAGAAGTTTTTCTACTGAGAAGCAATCTTTTCGAAAATCTAATAATGCTGGGTAAATTTCTGGTTATGGAGCCTGTCGGGCCTTTCTCCATTGGTGGGATTATAAATAAAGGCCGTCATAAACGGCCTTTATTTATATTAAATTAAAAATTCTGAGTTAAGAATCCTAGGTGATGCATGACTTTACATCGTCCACTTTTTCTCCAGCTTATTAAGCACTGTACTAACCACCGACAATAACAAACCAAATACAAAAGCCCACAAAAAGCTTTCAATCCTGATACCCGAAACAAAATAATCGGCCAGCATGATGATGATAACATTGATGACTAAAAGGAAAAGCCCCAGTGTTACAATGGTAAGCGGCAATGTTAAAATTGTGAGCAGCGGTTTAACAACAAAATTCAATGCAGCAAGCACCAGTGCAAAAATGACTGCTGTTATCATATCATTGATGTACACATGAGGTGACAAAAGTTTTGAAAGTACGAATACAATTACTGCAGTTATCAAGATGTTTACAATGAATCTCATAGATGTTTTTTTAAGGTGATGTTTGGCAGAAGGTACAAGGTACTGTTTCTTTGGTAACCGTGTTGTTACATAATTATAATAATTTGTTGCATGATTCGATGTATAACACGGAAAAGGACCGGCTGAGCAAAGTACTTATTGCTTGGTGAATAACGCACAGCGAAAGCGGCAATAAAAAACCCCTTCTATTAATAGAAAGGGTTTTAAACCGAAACTAACTGTATAAGAGAAAACTTTTGTTGCTTTAAAAACTGTTTAATAAAGGTGAGCCAATTTTTGCTGACTTTGCTTACACAATTATGAATAAAAATTGCAGGTTTCACACATTGAATCTGCCTCAGTTTTGCCTCAGAAACCAAAACGATAAAAACTAAAATGGTTCGGTCTCTACGAATCAAGGCTAAGGAATTTACTAACTAATTTTGTAAAATATATTATTGCACCTTCTGTAAGATCTTTATAGTCTTTAAGAAATCCTTGGGTTGGAGACCTAAAAAAATTACTTTTGCAGCCTTAACCGTATGACTTCCGAAGTTTTTAAAATTTCGGAAGTCTCTACGATTAGGACTAAAACAAATATTATGAGCAAAGGACCCGTTTCAAATTTTATAGAACACCATTACCGGCATTTTAATGCAGCGGCTTTAATGGATGCTGCCAAAGGCTATGTAACCCACCTAGATGAAGGCGGAAAAATGATGATAACCCTGGCTGGAGCCATGAGTACTGCCGAGTTGGGATTAAGTTTAGCTGAAATGATCAGGCAGGATAAAGTGGCAATCATCAGTTGCACCGGCGCTAACCTAGAAGAAGATATTATGAACTTGGTGGCGCATAGTCATTATAAACGTGTACCTAATTACCGTGATTTATCTCCGCAGGACGAATGGGATTTGTTAGAGAATCATTATAACCGTGTTACTGATACCTGCATACCGGAAGAAGAAGCATTTAGAAGATTACAAAAGCATATTCATAAAATATGGAAAGATGCTGATGATAAAGGCGAACGTTATTTTCCGCATGAGTATATGTACAAGATGCTGCTGAGCGGTGTGTTGGAACAATACTACGAGATTGACCCAAAGAACAGCTGGATGCTGGCTGCGGCTAAGAAAGGTATTCCTATTGTGTGCCCTGGTTGGGAAGATAGCACCATGGGAAATATTTTTGCCAGCTATATTATTAAAAACGAAATGAAAGCTACCACGATGAAAAGTGGTATTGAATATATGGTTTGGCTGGCCGACTGGTACCGGAATAATTCTAGCGGCAAGGGCGTTGGTTTCTTCCAGATTGGTGGTGGTATTGCAGGTGATTTTCCTATTTGTGTGGTGCCCATGATGTATCAGGATTTGGAATGGCATGATGTGCCGTTTTGGAGTTATTTCTGTCAGATAAGTGATTCAACAACTTCGTACGGCAGCTACTCAGGCGCTGTGCCTAATGAAAAAATTACCTGGGGTAAATTAGATATTAATACGCCTAAATTTATTGTGGAGAGTGATGCTACGATTGTTGCACCGCTGATTTTTGCTTGGGTGCTGGGATGGTAACTTCTTTACCACAAAGTACACAAGGGGCTTACGCAAAGGGCACAAAGTTTTATTCTTTGTGCCCTTTGTGTTGGATTTCCTTTGTGTTAAAACTATCTTGTTCCCATGTTGAGGGGTGTATCTCTCTTCAGCATATCATTCCGGTTGGCCATTTCCCAAGCAGTATGAAAAATCATACGGGTTCTTTTTTCGTAGAGGTCCCAGTTAATTTTTTCGATGGTATCGGTTGGTTTGTGATAATCTGATTTGAGCATTCCATCATAAAAAAACAAAACAGGAATTCCTTTGCGTGCAAAATTGTAATGATCACTTCGGAAATAAATACGGTTCTTGTCTTCGGGGTCATCAAATTTATAATCCAGTACCAGTCCTGTGTATTTGGTATTCATGCCTTCGTTAATTACCGGCAAATCGCTGCTTAATTTGTCGTGTCCAACAACATAAACATAGTTAAGACTGTCGGCAGTCATGCGTTCAGTATCTACACGGCCCACCATATCAATATTTAAATCAACCGTTGTTTTTTCTATTGGAAAAAAAGGATGGTCACTATAATATTCACTGCCCCAAAGTCCTTTTTCTTCGCCGCTCACTGTCATAAATACCATGGTGCGTCTTGGCCGGTGGCCTTCGGCAGCAGCTTTGGCAAAAGCTTCGGCCATTACCATTACCGAGCAGGTGCCACTACCATCATCATCGGCGCCGTAGTAAATTTTACCATCACGCATACCCAAATGATCATAGTGACCAGTTACAAAAACATATTCATCTTTTTTATCGGTACCTTCTACAATACCTACCACATTACTGGCATTAACCACATTGCGGTATTTATCCATTTCAAACTCCAGTTTCAATTTTTTATCCATGGCCCATGCTTTGTTAAACATGCCATTTGCTTTTACAGTTGTTAGCACTGTATCAAAATTGCTGCCTATAATGCTTTTAGCAAATGCATGCGAAAGCTGAGCAAAATTTAGTGACTTGGCGTTATCATTTTCTCTGGGAAAATAAACGCCAGTTTTTTTACCATTTTCAACAGCACGCTCGTTAAAGCTTTCCTGGCGGGGATTTACGATTAAAACGCCTGCAGCTCCTTTTGCTGCAGCAGCTGCCAGTTTTTTTGAAATACCGGGAAATGTCCATTCGCTGCCACGTGAACCGCCGCCTAAAAAATAGCTGCCGTTTTTTTTGGGTTCGCCCAAAAAGATGATAACGATTTTGCCCTTCACATTAAGTCCGGCATAGTCACTGTATTTTTCATCATCAATACCATAACCTGCAAAAACAACCTGCTTGCCTTTGTATTTGCCGCTTTCGTTATTATTAAGCGGAATGATAAAATCGGTACCGTACACGGCATCTTTACCGCCAACTTCCAGTTCGCCTTTTTTTAAACTATCCTGATATAAGGGGTAAAACTGCTGGTATCCTTTAAGCGAAGCAACCGTTTTTAAACCCATGGCATTAAATTGGCTTTCAATATAAGCCGCTGCTTTGCGCTGGCCTTCAGTACCGGTTTCACGTCCTTCCATTTCGGCACTGGCAATAATGCTCAGGTGTTTTTTAAGATTATCGCCGGTGATGTGATTGGCATATTTTGCCTGTACATCGTTTTGTGCAAATGCAATACCCGTGGCTGCAATAAAGCAGATAATAGATACAAGTTTTTTCATTTTTAAATTTTAATGAAAGGCAATGTAGGTATTTAATGGAAGATGTGTTTTGGGTTTTTTATGAACGGCTTGAAGGGAGGAAGCTGGAAGTTTATAAAGTATTTAAAGTTGATAGGAATCATGCGTTTACAAAGTATGCTGATTTGTGTGTAGCACGCTGCTTAAACTAGTTACTTTACATACTTTATTTAAAAACCTCTCAACAAGAAATTTTCTTCACCCTATTCTGATGACGGCCACCTTCGTAAGCCGTATTCATAAAAATGTCGAGCATTTTTTCGGCATCGCCATCACGTACAAAACGGGCGGGTATGCAAATAATATTGGCATCATTGTGTTTGCGGGCCAGTTCGGCCAGTTCTTCGCCCCAACAAATGGCGGCCCTGATGCCTTGATGTTTGTTGGCCGTCATGGCAACACCATTGGCACTGCCGCATAGTAAAATGCCAAAGGCAGCTTCGCCTTTTTCTACAGCAGATGCAACGGGGTGCGCAAAATCTGGATAGTCAACAGAGTCTTTATTGTATGTACCAAAATCATTAAAAGCAAGGCCTTCACCTTCTAAAACAGAGATCAGGTCTTCTTTGCAATCAAATCCTGCATGATCGCATCCGATGGCAATTGGTAATTTTAAATTGAAAGGAGACATATTTTGTCAATTAGGATTTAAAAATGAATAATTAAGAATTGTGTTCAACGATAACACACTTATTTAGTGTTGCATAAAGTTACTGATAAAGGAATTCTTATTTTTTAATTATTCATTTTTAATTAAACTAACTCCATTCCTTTTCTTCTTTGGCTTTTTTCCTGTCAACTCTTGCCACTAATTGAATACTAATCCAGTATAGAAATAATAAAGGTAGCGCCACAATTATCTGGCTCGAAACATCGGGAGAAGGCGTAATGACGGCAGCCACCAGCAGAATCAACACAAAAGCATATTTGGCGTAAGTTTTTAAGAATTTTGAAGTTATTAATCCAATTTTTGCCAATACATAGGCCAGGATGGGCAATTCAAAAGCTATTCCACAACCCAGGATGAGATTGGAGAGACTGTCTATATAATCATTAATTGTTGGTTTGTACTGGATGGCGCCAGTTGTACCCAATGAAAAAGATGCCAAAAAATTAAAAGTGAAAGGCGCCAACAAATAATAACCAAATGCAGCACCTGCGAAAAAACAAATCGATACCCAGAAAATACTTCCCCTGGCATATTTTTTTTCTTTAACCGAGAGTGCAGGCTTTACAAAACGCCACAGCTCCCAAAAAATATAAGGAAAGGATACTATTAAAGCACCAATCATGGATATGGTCAAAGCCGATGTGAAAGTGCCGTTTACTTCTGTAACGATAAATTCTATCTTAACGGGAGGCATACATAAACTGTCGCCAATACCCATCCAATGCCCGAACCTGCATAAGGTGCCATAGGTAATAAAGTCTTCGCTGGAAGGTGCCAGAATAATATTATCGTAAATAAAATCTCGGTATATAAAAATGGCAATGGCGGCTATCAACCAAACAATTACCGACCGCATAATATGCCAGCGCAGGGCTTCCAAATGCCCCATAAAGGACATCTCCTCCGGCTCGGGGTTGTTACTGCTTCTTAAGCGCTTAAAAAACTTTTTTCTATCTGATGATTCGTCTGCCAATAGTATATTTTGGATTGCAAAGGTAAAGCACAGAGCGGTTAATTAGGCAGTAACTGTTTTTTTTACATTTCCGGTTCGTTTTAAAATACCCCAGCTCTGCATTTCGCCTTTAACGGCTTTTTTAAATGACTTAAAAAGTATGTAATACATAAGTTGTCGGTAAATAAGTCGTTGGGGTATCATCCAAAACAATTTTTTATAGTCTTCTTTTTCAAAAGCAAATGCTAGTGCAGCACCCGCCACATCAACCAATGTAAAAATAAAATAGTACAATACAATATTGCTGATATCGGACTGGATAATACCCAGCCCCGCTGCCAGCAGACTGAAAACTAGTATCAAATCGGCCAGTGGTGCCAGAAAGGGCAGTATCATCTGAAAAATAAGAATATTGGGCATGGCAACCATGCCAAAACTTTTGTAACGGGGGTTGAAGACGGCATCCCGATGTTTCCAAAAGCTTTGCATAATGCCAAAGCTCCACCGGAAGCGCTGCTTCATAAACTGCTGCATGGTTTCGGGTGCTTCGGTGTACGAAACGGCTTCATTACAATTAGAAATTTTGTAACCATGTCGGTGTAGTCGCATGGTTAGGTCGCAGTCTTCGGCCAGGGTATCGGTTGTAAATGCGCCGGCTTTTATGATCGCATCTTTTCTAAAAGCGCCAATGGCACCCGGTATTACGGTAATGCAATTCAGCAGTTCAAATGCCCGCCGGTCGAAGTTTTGTGAGGTAATGTATTCAATACTTTGCCATCGGGTAATCAAATTTATTTCGTTACCCACTTTTACATTACCCGCAACTGCTGCTATTTTTTCATTATTGAATTTTTTCATCAGGCATGTAACGGCATCTTTTTTAAGTTGCGTATCTGCATCAATACAAACTACAAATTCGCTTTTGGCTATGTTAATTCCATAATTGAGTGCCGATGCTTTGCCCCCGTTAGTTTTTGTGTAAACCTGAACCTGTGGATGGCTGGCAAATTCATCCTGTACTTTTTCGTAAGTCTGGTCTTTGCTTCCATCGTCAACAAAAATCACCTGCAGATTTGGATAATCCTGGTTTAATAAACTTGCTATGGTGCGACAGGCATTAATTTCTTCGTTATAAGCAGGTACAATTATACATACCAAGGGTTGTGCAGTTGATGGGATAAATCTTGTTTCTCTCTTTTTTTGTATGAATGCCAATATTCCCATGATGGCCATTCGGCCAACAGATAAAATAATGCCAATGATAAACAGGGCATACACAAAATGGCTTATCCAGTATGAAGATTCAGCAATGAAAAAATTTAAAGAGTTAATCCAACTTCTTTTTACAGGCGGCATCACATCGTCCTTGGTTTTGCCCATCAGGCTGGCCACGGTGGAAAATACACAGCCACGTTTTTTAAAGTAGTCAATGATATGTGGCAGGGCATCAACGGTTGCCTGTCGTGATTTTCCACCTGCATCGTGGAGTAAAATAATGCTAGCATCAGTTTCCTCAGCAATACGGATCGTTCGGTTTACAATACTGTCGGCGTTCATTCTGGGATCCCAGTCGTTGGGGTCGATGCTTTCGCCAACGGTAATGTAATTATCTTTTTTACTTCGGGCAATTGGTTCAATTTCCTCAAAGGTTTGGGGCTCACTATCCGCATTGTATGGCGCTCTAAATAAAATGGTGGACCGGCCGGTAATACATTCGAGCAATACCCGGGTTGATTTTAATTCCAGGTCGGCCCTTTCGGGACTCATTTTGGCAATGTTGTGGTGCGTAAATGTGTGGTTGCCTATTTCAAACCCATCTCTGTAAATGCGGTTCAGTAGCGGAATATTTTGCTCGGCATTAAGGCCGATAACAAAAAAGGTTGCCGGTATCTTTTCCCTTTCAAGAATATCCAGAATTTTTGGAGTGTAAGTTGCATCGGGCCCGTCATCAAAAGTTAAAATAATTTTATGGCCCGGCCCCATGGGCGTTTTATCCTCAGCAAATTTTTGGTACACATAGCCCGATGGAAGCTGCACATACTGTTGCTCGGCAACAAGCATATCTGCCTTGTCAATTTCCAGTTTAATATTACCGTGTGCCGGGGTAAATATGATATTGAGCAATTCACCTTCGCCAGTGGGGGTTGGTTTTTTATTTGGATCAGCAGGCATAGACCTTAATAAACCAAAATCGAAGGGGTCTTTAAAAAGAGCCGTGCTGCTTAAGTTTCTTCCATAAAAAGTCCAAATGCGGGGGTCCTCTCCGCCCAAACGCCAGAGGGCTGTGCCGGCAGTAGAATAATCATCATTGTACCGCAGAATATTAAAGGTAGTTGCAGCATCGGTAAACCAAATGCTGTGTTTTTGTTCGGCCGATGTATCGGTTTCTTTTTCGGCATAATTAAAATTAAGGTTGTATGTATCGTTGTCGAATAAAATGTTAGAGCCCGATATTTTTGCCTGGTCAATAGCTTCGGTATAAGTTATGTCTTCCACATGTGTACCTTCGTCATCTGATATCCAGTCCCGGCCATAGCCGGCAACACCCAAAATTATTTTTGAGGCATCCATTTTTGATGACAGCCAATCCATTTGTTCCTCTATCCATTTTTGCGCAGATATAGGTCCAGCAACAGTTACATCACTAAACTGGTCGTAGGCCATTAGTATCACAAAGTCGTTATGAGCCGCTAGGTTTTTGTAATCATAATCTTCGTTTTTGGGCGACACATCCATAGAAACTACAAAACCTTTATTATGTAAAGCGTCGTACAATTCCTTTTGAAACTGAGTAAGTGGTTCGTTACTTTTTTCATTCAACTCTTCAAAATCTATATTAATTCCCTGCAGTTTGTATTGGGTTAGTGTATCAACAATTTGCTGAATGATAAACTTTCTTTTATCGGTATTATTAATAATTACATGGGCAAAATTTGCATCAAAATCTCCTTTACCTAGTCCTTTTTTATTGTTGTTATAATTGTTGAATATGGGTTGAATGCTGAGTCCTTTTTGCTTCATTACCGCCAGCCCGGCACTGTCGATACGGGTTTGAAGTTTATAGGAAACGGGGTCAATAAAAAACCATTCGGGATAAATGGTATTGAGCTTATCGCCGTTTTTTTGCAGATCGGCCAGTGAGGCGGTTGACCAGGGTACGTAAAATGCGCCACGTATTTGTGAGGCTTTCAGGTTGATGGCCGACGCTTTTGTTATCGAGTCCTCTTTTTGTTTTTTTTCAAGAAACTCTTTAAAGCCCTGAAATTTTTTATTTAACGGAGAACTAAGTGTGAGTTTATTGCTAGGGTTTACCTTGGTTTGATAGAATTTTGCTTTACTGTTAATGTTGGGAAGGTTGGGGTTGGAGCCGTTTCTTACGGCAACTACCAATACGATTAGCAGAAAAATGATTAGCAGGATAATGATGCGGCTTGTCCACTTAACACTTTTCCAGCGTACCGGATTATTGGTTTGAAATATCTGAGTGCCATTACCCATACAATAAATAAAAGGAAGAATTAAGTTGCAAAGCTGTGTTATGATTTGCTAATAATAAAATGGTTAACCGAAGATTAACCAGCCCGTACCAAGGGTTTGGCAAAAAGAGAAGCCCCGGTAGAAACCGGGGCCGTTACCAAAACTAACTGCTTATGAGAAATTTTAAATTATCGTTGTTTATACCTTATATACGCAAAAGGGATGCCAAAGGTTTTAAGTATTCTGTTAAGGTTTTCATAATGCGATATTTCCTTCTTCACTACCCCTTCTTAACGAAATAAAGAACTTATTATTTTATTGTTTTGAGTTTTCTTTCTGTGCAAGTATAAAAACATTAAAAACAACTGAAATATAGACACCAGTAGCAGACAGAGGTTTAACTACAATAGAAAAGCACGCCTGTTTTAGGCGTGCTTTAACAATGCTTTATCAATAAGGTTACTTAATAAACCCTTTTATAAGCTCCATTAATCCGCCACCACCGTTTTTGGCTTGCTGATTTTGGGCGCCACCTGCCAGTTGAGCCACAATGTCCATTAACCCGCCACCGCCGCTTTGTTGGCCGCCACCACCAGTAAACTGGCCTATCAAATCCTGAAAATTAAAACCGTTGTTGCCCGCAGTTTGTTGTTGCTGAACTACTTGTGCGGTTTGGCCACCAGTAATTGAGTTTAAAAGATTTTCCAGCGAAAAGCCATTATCTGCAGAATCGTTTGATTTATTAATCAGGTTGCTTACAACATTCGGTATCAAATTGCCTGCAACGCTGTTTGCCTGGGCACCACCAATTTTGTATTTGCTCATCAGTTTGCCTGCAAAATGTCCTATCATCATGTTTACAATGGGGTTGCTCATTAAGCCAGATTTGCCGTCGTTTCCGGGCTGATCTGTACCAGTAAACATCGAGATAATATTTTGTAAGCCGCCACCAGCAACCATGTTGCGTAAGCCACCGGCAACAGTATTAGTGGCCTCCGCCATTACATCGTTGTTAAGTTCATTGGGTACATCGGGATTGTTTACTACGGTATCGTCAGCCGCTTCTTTTACCAGATTGAATAGCTGTTCTAACATAAAATTTGATTTAATTGTAAATAAAAACTCCCGTTTTTTAAAACGAGAGCTTAATATAGGATTTATATTTTAGATGTGTTTAAAACAGTGTAATTTAATTTTGGTCTGTTAGTTTTTCGGCGTTTTCGGCAAACTGTAGGGCCTCTAAAAATTCGTGAACATCGCCATTTAAAATAGTATCTAAATTATACACGGTTAATCCAATTCGATGGTCGGTAACCCGGCCCTGGGGATAATTATAGGTTCTTATCTTGGCACTTCTGTCGCCAGTACTTACCAAACTTTTTCGCAAGTGAGAGATAGCTTCTTCTGCTTTTCTTACTTCCTCATCGTACAATTTAGTACGTAGCATTTCCATGGCCTTCAACTTATTACCAAGCTGAGACCGGTCCGTTTGGCACATTACCACAAGGCCTGTTGGCTTGTGGGTTAAAAAAACCTTGGTCTCTACTTTGTTTACGTTCTGTCCGCCTGCACCGCCGCTTCGGGCGGTTTCCATTTTTACATCACTCTCTTTCAGTTCAAAATCTACCTCTTCGGCTTCGGGCATTACGGCCACAGTTACAGCGCTTGTGTGTACCCGGCCCTGGCTCTCGGTATCAGGCACCCGTTGCACCCGGTGTACGCCACTTTCAAATTTTAAAGTTCCATACACATCGTCGCCCACCACTTCTACTTGTACTTCTTTGTAACCACCAACGGTTCCTTCACTTTCGCTGAGGATGACGGTTTTCCAGCCCTTACGCTCACAATATTTTAAATACATACGCAGCAGGTCGCCTGCAAAAAGTGATGCTTCATCGCCACCGGTACCTGCACGTATTTCCAATATGGCATTCTTTTCGTCGTAAGGGTCTTTAGGGATAAGCATATTGCGGAGGCTTTTTTCCATTTCCTCCTTTTTTTCTTCCAGTTCGGGCAATTCTTGCTTAGCCATGCTTCGCATCTCTTCATCATCGCCAGCCAGCACTTCTTTATTGAATTCAATATCGCTGAGCAGCGCCACATAGGCATTGCGGGCATTTACAATTTTTTCCAGGCTGCGGTATTCTTTACTGGTTGCAGCAAATTTTTTGTTGTCGCTCACAATCTCGGGATTGGTGAGTGCAACCCCTAGGTTGTCGAATCTTCCTTTTATCGCATCCAGTTTATCTAACATAGATTTTTTTTATTTTTTTCAAGCTTTGGTTATATTGGTCATCATCGTTGCATCACTTCCCATAATTATCGGGATACCATATACCTTTGCTGAGCTTTAATTTTGTTTTGTTCGGACATTATCGGAACGGAATCAGTAATATTATTTTTAGTTACAGGGTCAGACGGAGGCGTCAGACCATGTACGGGCGGCAAATTTACAATATATCAACCAATCAAATTGTACAGAAAATTTAAGGCCGACAATATTTTCGACGGGCATCAATTTCACCAGCAGCAAGTATTAATTACTGATGCCGATGGTATTGTACAGGAACTTGTTGATGAAAAAGATGCAGGAGAAGGAGTGGAGGTGCAAAATGGAATTATTTGCCCGGGCTTTATTAATGCGCATTGCCACCTAGAGCTATCGCATATGAAGGGGCTGATTCCAAAGCAAACTGGTTTGGTTGATTTTGTTTTAAAAGTGGTAAAGGAGCGGCATCCGATAGCTATCGGATTTGAAGAATCTGAAATATTGAACGCAATTGAGCAAGCTGAGGATGAAATGTTACAAAATGGTATAGTGGCTGTTGGAGATATATGCAACAATGCGCTAACCATTCCGCAAAAAACAAAACAAAGATTACAGTATCATAATTTTATTGAAGCCAGTGGTTTTCCGCCTACGGTAGCCGCTCAAAGATTTGCAAGGGCTGAAAGTTTTTACAACGAATACTTAACTAACAATCTGCAGGCATCAATTGTGCCACATGCACCTTATTCAGTATCGCCTGAAATGTTTGCACTGATAAATGATTTCCCGGGCAATAATTTATTAACCATACACAATCAAGAAACTGTAGCAGAGACTGAACTATTTGAAAAAGGAACGGGTGATTTTTTGCGGATGTATGCAGCCATGGGTATTGATATTTCGTTTTTTAAAGCAACGAAAAAATCCAGTCTGCAAACCTGGCTGCCAAATTTTACGAAAGAGCAAACTATAATTATGGTGCATAATGTTTGCACAACACAAGAGGATATTTTATTTGAAAAGCGAACAACGAACAACGAACAAAGTGCATCCTTTTACTGCCTTTGCCCTAATGCTAATTTATACATAAGCAATACTTTGCCAGATGTAAAAATGCTGATGGAACAGGATTGTAATATCGTTTTAGGGACTGATAGTCTTGCATCAAATGACCAGTTAAGTATTTTGGAAGAGATTAAAACATTGCAAAATAATTTTCCAGAGATAGGTTTAGATGTGCTGCTTAAATGGGCTACCAGTAACGGCTCCAAAGCTTTGCAAATGGATAGTGTATATGGTGATTTTGATTCTTCTTTGCTCGTAAGGAAAAAGCCGGGGGTAGTCTTAATTGAAGGGACGGATGGTTTAAGGCTCACAAAAAACGCCTCTTCAAAAAGACTTTTGTAGTTAACTCAGCAATTTTAATTCTATAAAACTTCATGCAAAACCAACAGTGTTTTCATCTGTCCAAAATCGTGTATGTGCAGGGAAAAATATTCAAGATAGCGGAGCAGTAAATTTCTTCTTATTTCGTGGTTTAATTTAAAATCTTCCAATTCGTGGGGCTGCATCACTTTTAATAATTGTGCGGTTAGCTCCGCATTTTTACCCTCCATAAAATTGGGGTGGGTAGGTTGCTGGTCAGTAAAAATGCCTTCCTGCAAGTCCAGTATCTGGTTTTCGCTGCTGTAATTGTCCGTCATTCGAAAGCCAAAAAAATGGGCAAGGTGAAGGGTGAAAAAGAGGGCAAAGTTTGCTGCCACTATTTTATCCGACTTGTCGAGTTGAATAAATGATTCTTCACAAAAATTATACAAATCGGGATTAGCCTCGGGTTGTTTTAGGCATTTTTGTATTAGCTCAGCCATAAAAGAAGCAATACTGTTTTTAATTACATCGCTTAAAAGGTCGTTATATAAAATACCCCAGGAAAACTCCTTGATGCGCTGCATCTGTTTATTTTCGTTGTGGTAAACAATCAGGTCTAAAATGGCAGTTGGTTGAAAATGATTGGCCTTTGAAGATGACTTTTTTGAAGTACGTACCCCATTCACCATATAGGTTTGTATGCCAAACAGTTCGGTAAATATGGTTACCACCAAGCTGGTTTCACCATATTTAATGCTGCGGAGTACGATACCTTTGGTTTTGTGTGTCATGTTTTGTGTCCCACTAAGCCACGAAGGCCACAAAGACTAAAGCTTTGTGTTCTTAGTGCCTTTGTGGGCAATATTATTCAAAAATAACAAACATTACAGGGCTAAAACACCGTATTCACTTCAAATTGTTTTTCTTTGCAACTTCATCTTCAATTACTTAGCTATGTGGCAACGGTTGGGAAAATTCGTTCTTAATTTCAGAGGCCCTCTTTTGATTTTATTGCTGGCAATAACCGTGGTTATGGGGTATTTTGCTAGCCAGGTAAAGCTCAGCTACGAATTTTCGAAAGCCATTCCAACCGACAATCCTAAATACAAGGAATATATAGCCTTTAAACAAAAATTTGGCGACGATGGAAACCTGCTTGTAGCTGGCATTAAAACCGACAGCCTTTTCAATCTTCCTTTTTTTAATGCCTATAAAGAATTGCACACCCAGTTAAAGCAAATTGAATTTGTTGAGGACGTACTAAGCGTTCCCTCAGCAGTAAATCTTAAAAAAGATTCGACAACACAAAAACTGATTGCGCAAAAATTATTTCCCGATAGTATTACAACACAAGAGCAATTAGATACAGCCGCCGGCAAATTTTACAATCTTCCTTTTTATCGAAGTCTGCTGTATAATCCTGAACTGAAAGCGTATTTGATTGCTGTAAGAATTAATAAAGATGTACTTAATTCAAAAGGGCGTACCAAGGTTATCAATGACATTACCGCAGCCGTAAAAACCTTTGAGGAGAAATCAAAAACTGATGTTCATCTCAGCGGTCTTCCGCTCATCAGAACCGTGGTTGCCGACAGGATTCAGCGTGAGATGAAATTCTTTTTATTCGGTTCGCTTTTGTTAAGCGCATTAATACTGGCGTTGTTTTTCCGCTCTATCAGCACTACGTTGCTTTCCTTGCTGGTAGTGATTTTGGGCGTTATATGGAGTGTGGGCGTTTTGTACTTGTGTGGCTATCAAATTACCTTACTAACGGCTTTAATACCCTGCCTGGTTGTAGTGATAGGCATACCCAATTGTATTTACTTCATTAATAAATACCACAGCTCGTTTATTCAACATGGCGATAAAGAAAAATCGCTGGTTGATATGGTGAGCAAGATGGGCATTGTTACACTTTTTTGTAACCTTACTGCTGCCATTGGCTTTGCTGTTTTTGCTTTAACCAAGAGTGCGATACTGCAGGAATTTGGCGTGGTGGCTGGCATCAGCATCATGATTATTTTTGTAATTTCTTTTATTCTGCTTCCGGCAGCATTGAGTTATTTGCCTTCGCCAAAACCTTCTCAAACAAAATATTTAAACAACCGTTTTATCATTAATTTTTTAGTGCGGATAGAAAGATGGGTGTTGCATAATAAGAAGATGGTGTATTTGGTAACGGCCGCCGTTTTAATTTTTGCCGTGGCCGGTATCTTTAAATTAAAAAGTGTTTCGTTTATTGTAGATGACTTGCCAAAAACCGACAAGGTTTATACCGACCTCAAATTTTTTGAAGAAAATTTTCATGGGGTAATGCCGCTGGAGATTGTGGTAGATACCAAAAAACAAAACTGGATTGGAGGAACAAGAGCCTTGGCGCTGTTTGGAAAAGTAGACGAGCTGTCAAAATACATAGCAGCCCAGAAAGAAATGAACCGGCCTTTGAGTGTGGCCGAGGGGATGAAATTTGCCAAACAGGCTTTTTACGAAGGAGATTCGGCCAGTTATTTACTCCCAAACAGCTTCGACGGGGCTTTTGTTGGAGAATATTTACGGACAAATAAAGATGACAGCAGCAGCAAAAACAACCTCACCAAAATGATTGCCAGCTTTATTGACAGCAACCGGCAAATGACTCGGATTAGTGTAAATATGGCAGATGTTGGTACAGAAAGATTGCCCGTTTTATTAAGCGGCATTGAGCAAAAAGCCAGTGAAATATTTGATACAGCAACCTACAAAATACAACTTACTGGCACCAGCATCACTTTTTTAGAGGGCAGCCGTTTTATTGTTAACGGACTAGAAGACAGTATTTTCTGGGCCTTCCTGTTAATTGCAATGTGCATGCTGTACTTGTTTAAATCGATACGTATTTTATTCTGTTCGTTGATACCCAATATAATACCGTTGATAATTACCGCAGGCATTATGGGCTGGGCGGGTGTTCCGCTAAAACCCTCTACGGTACTGGTTTTTAGCGTAGCTCTTGGTATTGCGGTAGATATAACTATTCGCTTTTTGGTAAATTATAAACAGGAACTTCCCAATTACAATTATCATGTTTTAGATACCGTAAGCGCCACCATAAAAAACACAGGCTTAAGCATAGTTTATACCGCGTTGGTATTAATTGCCGGCTTTATAATTTTTTGCGGCAGCAGTTTTGGCGGTACCAAGGCGCTGGGTTGGTTAACCTCGGCCACGCTACTGATAGCCACCCTCACCAACCTAGTTTTGTTGCCTGTTTTACTGCTTTTATTTGCCCCTGCAAAAGTTAATAAAAAGAAGCTGTAATACGAAAACTGATGCTTTAAAAACCATGTTTTTGGGGAACATGGAGAATCCCTGTAATATAGGCTGAAGGCTAAAAGCAGCAGAACAGATAATAAATTTGTCAAAGTATTTGATAAATCCACTTATTGTGATTTATATTTGCCGTCATAAACTATTAAGCAAATGAGAAAACTGATTTTAATTCTTTCGGCTGTATTTGTATTTGTACTACATGCAGCCGCCCAGAACCGTACCGTAAGTGGTAAGGTTACTGATGAAAGTGGAACTCCGGTTGAAGGAGTTTCTGTAACAAGTGCCGATGGAAAACAAGGAACCCAAACAGACAAAGCAGGTATGTACAGTATTTCGCTGCCGGCTTCTGTAAAAACACTGAATTTTTCTATTGTAAATTATGATGCTCAATCTAAAGCGGTAGGTTCACAAACTACTGTAAATGTTTCCATGAAACTGAGAGACCTAAAACTTGAAGAAGTGGTGGTTGTAGGTTACGGAACACAGAAAAGAAAAGAGGTCACCGGAGCGATTTCGTCTGTTAAAGGTGCTGCATTTGCCGATAAACCTGTTCAAAGTTTTGAACAAGCTTTAGCAGGGCGTGCTGCCGGTGTGCAAGTAGGTATTCCCAATGGCGTATTAAATGCACCACCCGTATTCCGTGTCAGAGGTACCAGTTCTATATCCTCAAGTTCATACCCGTTGATTGTAATAGATGGTATTCCAAGTTTTACAGGAGATTTTAGTGGGTCAAATGCGGGTGGTAATGCTTTAGCCAGCATTAATCCTAGTGATATTGAGTCGATAGATATTGCCAAGGATGCCGCAGCTGCCGCTATTTACGGTAGCCGTGCTGCTGGCGGTGTAGTATTTATTACAACTAAAAAAGGTAAACTAGGAAAGAGCAGGGTTAATTACAATGCTTCATTTGGATTTACTAGCCCTTATGGTATTCCCGAAGTATTAAACGGACCTCAATATACCGCTTTCAAGAATCAGGCCATTGCCAATAATCAAAACTTGAACCCTGCTACCAATTTCTTCAGAGCGGCGTTAGGTCCCGACGGTTTACCAATTAACACTAACTGGGCTGATGAAGTGTATCGTCAGGGATTTTCGCAGGATCATAATTTGAATATTTCGGGTGCTAATGAAAATACTTCTTATTATTTTTCGGCTGGTTATACAAATCAGGAAGGTATTGTTAAGAGAAATGACTTTGTAAGGAAGAATATTTTAATGAACATTGAAAATAAGTTCAATAAAAAAATTACGATTGGGGCTAAAATTGCCTTTTCAAATGAACAAAACAAGGCAGCGGTATCGTCTGGTTCGTTACCCGGAGAGGGTTTTGGTACTGCAGGCTTAGGTAGGCTGCAATTTGTAACGGCACCTAATATTGCTCCGCTAAATAATAACGGAAGCTATAATATTTCAACAGCTGGTAACTTTATAGGAGGGATGAACAATTCATTTGCACAGGTAGGGTTTTATAACCCTAGGGTAATGATGGACCTAAACCGTTCAAACAGTGAAAGCAATCATATAAACGGAAATGTCTATCTGCAATACAAACCATTTACTTGGCTTACTTTAAAATCAACCTATGCCATCGATTATCTGTATGTTGATAATCAAATTTATCAGACGCCTATTCATGGCGATGGTTTTGCAGGTATTGGTAGTGCCAGCAGCAGTTTTTCTAAAAATAAAAGATGGACATGGAATAATATTGCCCAGTTTGATTACAGCATTAAAGATAAACACAATATTACTGCATTGGTGGGTCATGAAGAAGATCGTAGAACCGGCGAAGGATTTGGCTTAAACCGTACACAGGTTGCTGATCCTGTTTATACAGTTATTCAGGCTGGATGGGGTATCAATAACCCATCTGGAAACTTCTTAGGCGAAAACTACTTGTTATCGTATTTCGGTCGTTTAAACTACGATTTTAAGAAGAAGTATTTTATAAGCGCTAATATTCGTTCGGATCAATACTCAGCCGTTCCAAATCAAAAACAAACAATGGCCGGTGTTTCTGGTGGATGGGATTTGAACAATGAAAAATTCTTTAGTTCGATGAAAAAAGTGTTTAGCAGCTTTAAACTGCGCAGCAGCTATGGTTTGGTTGGAAACACTGGAGGTCTTTCGGACTTTGGTACCTATTCAACATATGGCTCCGGCTTATATGGTGGAAATCCTACGCTTGTTTTTAATCAGGCTGGTAATAATAACCTGAAATGGGAAATCAGTAAGAAATTTGATGTGGGTTTAAACTTTGGAATTTTAAAAGAAAGAATTACAGTTGAAGCAAACTATTATAAGAACAATTCTTCAAGGTTGATTTTGAATGTACCACAGTCCCCTTCAACCGGGGTGCCAACTACGGTACCTGAAAACGTAGGAGAACTTTATAACAAAGGATTTGAATTGACGTTGAATTTTATTCCGGTTCGTACAAAAGACTTCACCTGGACTTCTAACTTCAACTATACCACCAATCAAAATCAAGTTACAAAGTTAGCACCAGGCTTAACGCAGGTATTAACTTCTACTTCTGGTCTTGAAACAGTTAACCGTACAGCCGTTGGTTTTCAAGTAGGTAGTTTATGGCTTGTTCGCCAAGCAGGTGTTGATCCAACAACTGGAAGTCGAGTTTTATTGAACGCTAATGGAAACCGTATTTTGTATCGTTTTGCTCCAGGTGTTGGTCAGTTTAACTGGTCTAATCCCGATGGAACAAGATATAATAACGCAGCAGGTCAGTCAATTACCGTTAACCAGGCTTCAGATGCGGTTATGTTTAATTCATTACCAACTTTTTATGGTGGTTTTAGCAATAATTTTAAGTATAAGAGCTTTGATCTAGATGTACTTTTAACTTACTCTGGTGGTAATTATGTGTATTATGGCTCATGGGCTGGTTTACACGATCAGCGTTTCTGGAATAACCATGTAGATGTGTTAACAGCTTGGAAGCAACCGGGCGATATATCTACTGTGCCAAGACCAGTGTATGGTGATAATGTGTCAAACGGATCGGCTTTGCCAATGGACTATAATCTATTTAAAGGCGATTTTATTAAAGTTAAAAACGTAACACTTGGGTATAACCTGCCGCAGGAGTCGGCCAAGAAATTGAGAATAAGCAGTGCTAGGTTCTTTGTTAACGGAAGCAATCTGTACATATTTACCAAATATCCTGGACCAGATCCTGAAGTTTCTTCTAATGGAAACAGTACAAGCGGTCAGGGTGTTGACAGGAATACAATTGCAAACGGACGTACAATAACTGTTGGTCTGAATATTGGGCTTTAGTAAAAAACTGAATAATTAAAATTAAATGCTATCAGAATGAAAAATAAAATTAAAAATTTAAAGTACATCATCAGCCTGTGTTTATGCGTAGTGATGACTGTTTCCTGTAATAAGGACCTGTTAACACCCGTGCCGCAAACTTCAATTTCTGATTTAACAGCTTTTGATTCTCCTGAGCGTATCTTGAACCAGGTTCGTGGTATGTATTCTGCCTTAAAAAACGGTAACTTTTACGGTGGCCGGTATCAGGTATGGGGAGAAGTAAGAACTGAAAACTTTCTTAATGAGACAACAAACGTTGTAACCGGCTTTGATGTGTGGAACCTGAATCCATTGGGTACTTCCACTAACTCGGTTCGAAATTTATGGAGCCAAGGGTTTTACACCATTAACCTGTGTAATTTGTTTATTGATGGGATGAATGCCAAAGGGACCTCGGTTGTAGGTGCAGCATTGGGCAATCAGTATTTAGGCGAGGCTTATTTGATAAGAGCGCTTAGTTACTACAGTCTGTTACAATTATATGCTAGACCTTTTGCCGACGGAGCAGGTAGCAAATTAGGTTTGCCTTTGCGTTTAACAGGCATTAAAGGGTCAGGATCATCAGCAATGGCTAGAAGCACAGTGGCGCAAGTTTACACGCAGATACTTACAGATTTGAATGCAGCTGAAACCGGTCTGCCTTTAACTTATGGAGCAACTGCTAATGAATTAAATACAACCCGTGCACACCGTAATACAGCGATAGCTTTAAAAACAAGGGTGTACTTGAGCATGGGAAATTATCCAGCTGTTGTTACAGAAGCTAATAAGATTGCACCACAGTTAGTTGCTCCTTTTAGCGCTGCAACTGGCGTACCACATGCCTTACAGGCTAATATTACCAATATATTTGGTGCGGCTCCAGTTTATAATACCACTGAGTCGATTTTCTCTTTACCAATGACTGCTACCGCAGGTGATAACCCTGGTACACAAAACCAATTAGGATTTTATTTTGTGCGTAATGGTGCAAGTTTGGGTTCTGCTGAATATTCATTGAATCCATCGGGTATTATTGCCAATGCGAACTGGTCGGCAACTGATGTTAGAAGAACAAGTCTTACTTTTTTAAATACAGGAACCAGCAAAAGGTATTTGGCAAAATATCAAAACCCTTCGCCTTACCTTGATTATGCACCCGTTATTCGTTATGCTGAGGTTATGTTAAATTTAGCTGAAGCTTTAGCAAGAAATAATGCAGCAGTGGATACAAGAGCCTTGTCACTTGTTAACGCTGTTCGTAAGCGTTCTGATCCTACAGCTACTGTTGTTGCAGTAACCCAAACACAGCTTATAGATGCCATTTTGCTTGAAAGGCAAATTGAATTATTAGGCGAAGGTTTGCGTAATAATGATATCATGAGGTTATTATTGAACATTCCTGCTAAAGGGTCCGTTCCTGCTAAAACACCAGCTGAGTCTGGTTATATCTGGCCTATTTCGGCTGATGAGCTAGCGCTTAACCCATTAATGGTTGACAATTAAGAATTGAAATATTTATAGAAAAAGGGCGTTCCAATTTATTGGAGCGCCCTTTTTCTATTTAAGAATTTAACGAAGTTTATTTAAGCACTTCGGCAAGTTTTTTATGCAATTCATTTTCTCTTAAACCCGTTGCAATTATTTTTCCTTGTGGATCAACCAATACATTGTATGGAATTCCATCAAAACCATATAAAGGAATAGCAGCACTGTTCCAGTATTTTAAATCACTTATTTGATGCCAGTTAAGCTTATCATCTTTTATAGCCGTAAGCCAGGGTGCTTTTTCTTTATCGAGCGATACGCCCAACACGGTAAAGTTTTTATCCTTAAACTTATCGTAGGCAGCTACAACGTTCGGGTTTTCATCCCTGCAAGGGGCACACCAGCTTGCCCAAAAATCAACTAAAACATATTTACCCCGCAGCTGACTTAAAGAAAATGGTTTATCGTTAACATCGTTCATCGTTAACTCGGGCGCCATGCTGCCAATTGTTGGTTTTGCAGTAGCAGTGGGCTGTGTTTGCACTGCTGCTGCAGTTTTCGACTTAACAAAAGCCAGCGCCGTTGCTAATCCCTGGTGTTTTGGAAAACGGGTTACCAAACTGCTTATTGGTTTTTCAAATTCGCTAATTTGTACCGGAGCCATGGTAGCGGCAAACAAAGCCAGTACCGGATTTTTAGCGGTGTCGGCAAATGCAAATGCATATTTGGTAAAACCGTCGGTTAGGCTTTTATACTCATTGGAAACAGCCATAAATATACTGTCGGTTTCGGGCACGCCGTTTTTTACAAATTCGCTTAGTACCTGGTCTTTATTAGAAATTAAGATACCTACGCTGTCGGTATAATGCATCAGGCCTTTTAAAGAACCATTAGCAGCTCCGCTGAAAGAGTAGCTGCTAAGATCACTGCTGGCCAGATCGGCAGTAAAATTTATTTTGCCTGCCTGGCTGATAAAAATATAAGATTGTTTTGCCTGTTCAAATCTTAAGCGGTACAACCCTTCTTCGGGAGCAATGGCCGACACGGTAAATTTTCCATCTTTTATGATACCAGTATCTAGTACTTCAGGTGGTTTATCGCTGAAATAAAGTTCTTCCAGGTAAACCTTTTGGTCGGTTGTCGATTTCAGGGTTCCTTCAACCGTAAATTTTCCTTTATCAGTTGCATTGTTGCAGGAAAATAAAACAGCAGCCAGCAACGCTGCACTCAGTAATTTCTTCATCTGTTATTTGTTTAGTTTATCGTTTAATAATTTGGTCACTTGTTGCATATCGGCCTTGCCTTTACTGAGTTTTTTTACCTGTCCGGCAAATAATCCTATCAGTCCTTTTTTACCCGATTGATATTCCTTTACCTTATCGGGCATAGATGCAATGGCTTCGTCAACCCATTGTTCAACTGCACCGCTATCACTTTCCAGCAGCAAGTTTAGTTCTGTAGCCAGTTGTAACGGCTCTTTGGTAGGATTTTTCAGCAATGCCGGAAGAACTTTTGACGAGGCTATGCCAAAATTTAGTTTACCATCTTCAACCAAACCAATTAACGCAGCCAGCTTTTGGGAAGGTAAAGCGAATGTGGCGTATGTAGTACCTGTATCGTTAAAATGACTTTTAACTGGTCCCAACAAC
>JBKJPN010000025.1:0-15421 GCA_046595125.1 Ferruginibacter sp. | reverse complement strand
CTTTAGACATAGCCAAGAAATCGATGGTGTTATTAAAAAATACAAATCAACTGTTGCCGCTGAAAAAAACGCAACAAAATATTGCAGTTATCGGAGCACTGGCTGATGACAAAAGTAGTCCGTTAGGAAACTGGCGGTTGGCTGCAGATGATAACAACGCGGTTACGGTTATTGATGGCTTAAAAAAATTAACCGCTAATATCAGTTACGCTAAAGGTGTGAACTTAGTAATTGGTAAAACATCTTTTCCTGATGAAGTAACGATCAACGAAACCGATACCAGTGGTATAGCAGAAGCCGTTGCTTTGGCAAAAAAATCCGACGTGGTTATTATGGTTTTGGGTGAGCACGGTATGCAAAGTGGAGAGGGTAGAAGTCGTAGCAGGCTTGATTTACCGGGTTTGCAACAACAATTGCTGGAAGCGGTTTATGCAGTGAATAAGAATATTGTTTTGGTATTGATGAACGGCAGGCCTTTGGCCATCCCCTGGGCCGATGAGAATCTACCGGCGATATTAGAAGCCTGGCAACCAGGCATGCTTAGCGGCGATGCCATTGCACAGATTTTATTTGGCGAATATAATCCATCAGGAAAATTACCGATGACTTTTCCAAGAACTGTAGGGCAGGTTCCAATTTATTACAATCACTACAACACAGGAAGGCCGGGGCCAAAGAAAGAAGTTTTCTGGTCGCATTATACAGACGAAACGAATAAACCCTTGTATCCGTTTGGTTACGGGTTAAGCTATACAAAATTTACGTATAGTAATTTGAAAATTGACGATGCAGACCCGTCAAAAATAAAAATTTCAATAACGATAAAAAATGCCGGTATTTATGCTGGAGAAGAGGTAGCACAATTATACATCCGAGATAAAGTGGCAACTGTGGTTAGGCCTGTGAAAGAATTGAAAGGATTTCAAAAAATAACACTTGCGGCCGGCGAAGTTAAACAGGTTGAATTTGTACTGACTGGCGCCGAATTGGGTTTTTATAATTCCAAGGGTGTGTTCATAATAGAGGCTGGTGATTTTGAAATAATGGTTGGTACAAACTCAGATGAAGGTCTTGCTGGAAAATTCACGAAAAGATAATGTGTTTCATTTTTCTGCGTTATAAAGAATCCTCCTGGCAGTTAGGGAGGATTCTTTTTTGGTATCAGTTTAGCACTGGTTTGTTATTCATTATCCTTTCAGCCATGGGAAACAATATATTATTCTCCAGATGAACGTGCTTATGTAAGTCTTCTTCAAATTCTTTTAACTCAGCCAGGCAAACCTGAAAAGTAGTACAGGCATCAGCCGGAGGCGTGTAATTATTTGTCAGTTCACGAATTTTGTATAACAAATCTCCTGCATGGTCATGCTCAAGTTCCATAACCTGTATTGGAGCGCTGATATAACCATCGCTCAGATTCCTGCTATGATTAGTATTGTGAAGCGCTTCCACTTCTTTTATTCTGGGAAATAAAACCATCTCTTCTTTCTGCATATGGGATGTCATTTCTTCTTTTATCTCTTTAAAAATGTGGAAGACTTCAACCATATACGGATACCTGTCGCCGTGCTTGAAAGAGACTTTCTCGAGGTGACCCAAAATTGTTGGCATGGATTGGGCTACATAAAAGTGATGGTGAATCAGGATGTAACTGATCAGTTGTTCAGCACTCATTTGGTTAAAAGGCATTTTGTTTGTTAAGGTTGGCGCTGTTGCGTTTTGCAGCTCTGCGGAAACTTCTTCAACAGCAAGCCCTTTTTCTTTGCATGCGTCTGCAAGTGTTCTTTTGCCTTTGCAACAAAAGTCGAGATGGTATTTTTCCAATACAGGAACGGCGCTGTGATTGCCCGTTACAATACTTGCAAGTGTTTGCTCTGTAATATTTGTCATAGTTTTTAATTTTTACAAAGATGCATTTGTAAAAATCGGCAAACTGTGATTGAAATCAGTTTAACGAATTATTTCGCTTTGCGAAACTCATCAGCAGTGCACCGGAGAACAATAGCAATGCGGTGCCCAACAGTATTTCATTTACAAAGGGAATTGTATTGTAACTGATGGCAACTACTCCCTGCACCATCAGCACAATTTCGTTGAGAATAACTGCGCCTGCAAAAATGAAGATTCCTGTAGTCGTTAATTTTGTCAGTTTAAAATGCATTTCAGAAAAAATATACCCAAGCAGAAATAAGGTAATTACTCCCAGTAAAACCAAATGTAAATAACCGATAACGATTGGCCTGAAACCAAATGCCAGATCGCTTAAAGCAGGGATAGTGGAGCCTAATTGTAACAATAATTTTATAAAAAGTGCCGCAGCTGAAAGGCCTAATATACATTTTGCAGTTGCTGAAAAATATTTTTTCAACTCATTCCATTTCTTCATTATTATATTTACCAGCCAGATAAATGCAATCACCTGTGCAAAAGCTGCAATTACCACCAGCACATAAACCCACATCGGCATTGGCATCCAAAGCGTTGACAGAAAATAGGCCGGCATCGATGCAAATGCAAACAACCAGAATATATTCGTTAGCGTAACTGTGGAAACATTGAAACGGCTTATCAGTGCAGTGAACAATCCCATACAGGCAAAAAAGAACCAACCGTTGTATTGAAAATGAAGGTAGAAATATTCGGCCGCCAGATACCAGTTTTGGTGGATGACTTTTTCAATCATCATGAACGTGAGCGCAAATGCGCCCAACGATGATAATGCGTTGAAAAGCACTGCGGCTTTGAACCAGGAGTGCGCAGGTTCTTTCGATTTTAGCCTGTTGAGGTCTTTCCAATAAATAACAGCGAAAAAGTATGAGACCGCAATAGAGGCTGTTGAAAAAATAATTGAGTACAGTCCGTACCCTTCAATTGGGAAAGCAATCAGCATACCGTATGCGGTAAGCAGGTTTGCTAAAAGTAGCCAGCGGTATTTATTGTAAACCGATTTTTCAGTTTGTTGCGCTAGGTAGATTACCAATAACGTCATGAGTGCTTGGGCTATCCAGCCGGCAAATGCAAAATGAGAATGCCCATGTAACAAATGTTTTTGGTCAACAATGGGAAGAGGAAATAAAATTTTGTATCGCAGAATTACACCCAGAGTGGCAACAATCAATAAATTAATGAGTGCAATTTTAAGCCAGCGAAACAGCGGTGAAACCATAATTTCTGTTTAATGCAAAACTAAGCTGTACCCATAAAAATGGTATGATTTGAATCATAATCAACAATAAACTTTACCCTTAGTAATGGTGAGTTCGCCTTTATGCTGCATATTTTTCATCGTTCTAATAACTGTTTCAACCCTTAAACCTGTCATGTCGGCTATTTGCTGACGGGTTAGCTGGAGTTTATTGCATTTACTGCAGATGTTTTTCTGGTGGTCTTTAAAATATTTCAACAAAGTGCTGATACTATTTTCAGGATTATGATTGGCCAGTTCTTTTAAAATCAAAAACTTAAAGCGTAATCGTTGGGTCAGTAGCCGCGTAAAAGAAAAATGTAAGTCGGGGGTTTCTTTTAAGATTTCATGAAATGAAGTTTTGTGCAGGCGGATGATTACTGAATCTTCATCAGCTATGGCAGTGGCAGCAAAAGGCTCGCCATCAAATAGCGGAAATTCACCAAAACATTCGCCGGGTTCAATAAAAGTCTGTATAAACTCTTTTCCTTCGTCGTTAATATTTACCCATCTCACTTTTCCTTCAACTAATTGGTAATAAAAAGGTGAGTAAGTTCCTTCCAGAAAAATAATTTCTCCTGTATTCAGTTTTTTATAAACGGCACCCCAAGCCAATAACAAATCAATATTTATCATTTGTGTAAGAATATATTTATTCATTACGTCAAAACTAACCATACCTGAATGACAGTGGGATGATTTTGCTTTCCTAGAAATATGATTGATGTCATGTTCTAAATAAATCATATTGGCCTGCCTTTAATTTATGTAAGCTATAACCTGTTATTGGTTGAGCTGTTATGGTATTGTGGTTATTAGTTGCATAATTATCAGCTTTGGAAATAAGTTGAGTATTAAAAAACTGATTTCAATTAGTTATGACTGAACGCATAAAATTTGGAACAGCATGCTTGTAATCTTGTAAAATAAAATTTTAAAACAAAAACTAATCAACATGAAAAAATTGGCAATCCTTCTTTTTATGGGTGCTTTTATAGCTGCCTGCGGTGGTGCTTCTGAAAATGCGACACCCGCTTCAGATAATACTGGTACTGAAAATGCAAAGTCCGAATCCGGCAATCCGTCTTATGATCCACAAAGAGGGGAAGGTAAATTTACTAAAGTGGAGGTAGGTGAAACATTAGATGCTGCAATGGCAGCCAGTGGCGAAAAAGTCTATAGTGTTAAGTGTGGTAGTTGCCACAAACTAACCAGCGAAAAACTGGTTGGCCCGGGTTGGCTTGGTGTTACCGACAGACATACAGCAGAGTGGATTATGAATTTTGCTACCAATACAGATGCTATGCTGGACAAAGATCCAAAGGCGCAGGCACAATTGGAAATTTGTTTGGTGCGTATGCCTAATCAAAATTTAAGTGATGATGATGCCCGTCATCTGTATGAGTTTATGCGTAAGAATGATGGCATAAAATAAAACCTAACCTTAAAATAAAAACACTAAAATGAAAAATTATAAACTGTTAACGGTAGCTGTCTTTGCGTTCAGCCTACTGTTGGGCTTTAGTGCCTGTAAACCAAAAAATGCAAGCTCGGCAGTAAGTTCCGATGCTGCAGCTAAAACCTATGTTGCCCCAGGCAAGTATGATGAATACTACAATTTTGTTTCGGGCGGCTTCAGCGGGCAATTGAGTACTTATGGCTTGCCATCAGGTCGTTTACTTCGGGTGATTCCTGTTTTTTCGGTTGATCCAGAAAAAGGTTGGGGATACAGCGAAGAAACCAAGCCGATGTTAAACACATCGCATGGCTTTATTCCTTGGGACGATTTGCACCACGTACAACTTTCAAAAACAGATGGCATGTATGATGGAAAATGGATTTTTGCCAATGCGAATAATACACCCCGTGTAGCAAGAGTTGATTTGAAAACATTCAGAACAGCTGAGATTATTGAATTGCCAAATAGCGGCGGTAACCACTCTTCTCCTTTTATTACAGAAAATACAGAGTATGTTGTTGCCGGTACACGTTTTAGCATTCCACCCGATGATAAAAATGGCGATGTGCCCATTAATACTTATAAACAAAACTTTAAAGGAACAATTAGTTTTATCAGTGTTAAAAAAGACGACGGTGCTATGGATATTGCATTTCAATTGCAGTGCCCCGGTGTTAATTTCGATTTGAGCCGTGCTGGTAAAGGTGTTTCCAATGGTTGGTTTTTCTTCTCAACTTATAATACAGAGCAGGCGAATACCTTACTAGAAGTAAATGCTTCGCAAAAAGATAAGGATTTTATTATGGCTGTTAACTGGAAAAAAGCAGAAGAATATATAAAAGCCGGTAAAGGAAGAAAGCAATCGGTAAAGTATGCACATAATGTATATAGCGATGTAACGCATTCTGCTACTTCTACCATTAAAACAGAAGTAACAGTACTGGATGTTAAGGACTTTCCAGATGTCGCGTATTTTTTCCCTTGCCCTAAATCTCCGCATGGTTGCGATATAAGTCCAACAGGAGAATATATTGTTGGAAGTGGAAAATTAGCCGCTTTAATTCCGGTATTCAGTTTTGATAAAATGATAAAAGCCATTGCTGCCAAAGATTATATTGGAGAGTTTGATGGACTACCTATTTTAAAATACGAATCTGTTTTACATGGCGAAGTTAAGAAGCCAGGTCTTGGACCGTTACACACCGAGTTTGATGACAAAGGAAATGCTTACACTTCTATGTTTGTGTCTTCCGAAGTTGTAAAGTGGAATGTGAAAGATTTGAAAGTATTAGACAGGGTACCAACTTATTATTCTGTAGGCCACTTATGTGTTGCAGGTGGCGATACAAAAAAACCATATGGAAAGTATTTGGTTGCATATAATAAGATTACAAAAGACAGGTTCTTACCAACCGGACCCGAACTATCACAAAGTGCTCAATTGTATGACATCAGCGGCGATAAGATGCAGTTAATATTGGATTTTCCAACAATTGGAGAACCGCACTATGCACAAATTATACCTGCAGATTTGATAAAGGGCAACTCTGTCAAGTTTTTTAAATTGGAAGAAAATAAGAATCCATACAAGTCAAATGGCGAAGGCGAGACGAAAGTAGTAAGAACAGGCAACCGGGTTGATGTGTACATGACTGCCATTCGCTCTCATCTTACACCTGATAATATTGAAGGTGTAAGAATGGGTGATGAAGTTTATTTCCACGTTACCAATCTGGCACAAGATTGGGATGTGCCTCATGGCTTTGCGATAAAAGGTGCTAACAACGGAGAGTTACTGGTAATGCCTGGCGAAACGCAAACTCTAAAGTGGATGCCAGATAGAGTAGGTATGTTCCCTATGTATTGTACCGATTTCTGTAGTGCCTTGCACCAGGAAATGTCGGGCTATGTAAGGGTTTCACCTGCTGGTTCAAATACCCCATTGTTGTTCAGTACAGGAAAAAATTATCCTGCATCTGATACTACGAAAAAGAAATAGTTTTTTATAGAGAAGGAACAGGCTGATCTGTAAGAACAAGCCTGTTCCTTTTTTATTGATTTTAAAATTTAAAAGAATGAAAGATGATAAGTTGAAACCTTGGATGAGAATATTGCTGATTCTTTGCGGGCTGGCTTTAGTTGCAGTTTTATTTGTTCCGCTTTGGAGAATTGATTTGGATGCACCGCAGTATCCGGAAGGATTATGGTTACTAATTTATCCCAATAAACTCGCAGGTAATGTAGATATCATCAATGGGCTTAATCATTATATTGGTATGAAGACTTTGCATACCGCTGATTTTTTTGAGTTTACTATACTGCCGTACATCATCGGCTTTTTTGCCTTGTTCTTTGTTGTGGCAGGAGTAGCTGGAAGGAGAAAACTGATGTATTTTCTTTTTATACTTTTCGTGAGTTTTGGAGTTTTAGCCATGTACGATTTTTGGAGATGGGAGTATGATTACGGACATAATCTAAATCCGGATGCTGCCATCATTGTACCGGGAATGGCCTATCAGCCACCGTTGATAGGTTTTAAACAATTGTTGAATTTTGGAGCTTACTCTATGCCTGATATTGGTGGTTGGATATTTGTATCAGTTGGTGCACTGCTTCTTTTTATGACAATCATTGTTTGGCGGAGTGCCAAAAAGAAAACAAGGTCTTTTTCTAAGGCGGTAATGGCATTTAGTTTTTTGGCGCTCATTAGCTCTTGTAACACCGGTCCAGAGCCACTCAAAAGAGGTGTTGATAATTGCCATTTTTGTAAAATGACTATCAGCGACATACGATTTGGTGCCGAGGTTGTGACGAAAAAAGGAAAGGTTTACAAATTTGATGACAGTAAGTGCATGATCAACTACCTAAAAAGTAAAGATGTGGAGCCAAAGGATATTACGAACATGTATCTGACGAATTATTCTGGAACATACCAGCTGGTTGATGTAAATAATGCCCTGCTTTTAAAAGCAGAAGAACTGCGCAGCCCCATGGGCGGGAATGTTGCCGCATTTGATAATAAAGACAGTTTACAAACGATTCAAAAACGGTTTAATGGTAACACAGTTACCTGGAGCGACCTGTATAAGCCTTGAAGAATTTAATTACCATATCGATATTTTTATTTTCTAGTTTAGGTGTTTTTGCCAAAACAATACATGTAGGGAAACAGCAAAATGTAAAAACCATTCAACAGGCTTTGCTACTTGCCGTTGATGGTGATACTGTGCTGGTAAATCCCGGACACTATCATGAACAGAATATTGTAATTGACAAATCTATTTACCTGATTGGCATCAATTATCCGGTGTTGGATGGAGATGATAAATACGAAGTGATTTCCATTAAGACAGATGGCGTAGTTGTTGATGGATTTAAAGTTATTAATTCTGGTATTTCCAGTATTGAAGATTATGCAGGTATAAAAGTATATAATAGCAGAGATGCCATCATTCGTAACAATATTTTAGACAATACTTTCTTTGGCATTTATATCCAGTTTGGGTTTAACTGCCTGATAGAAAACAATACCATTACTGCTCACAGTAAAGTAGATCAGGAGAGTGGCAATGGTATTCATTGCTGGAAAAGCGACAGTCTGCGTATTTTGGGAAATACGATAACCGGCCACCGTGATGGGATTTATTTTGAGTTTGTGAAGAATTCTATTATTTGGCGGAACGTTTCTGAAGCCAATTTGCGATATGGGCTACATTTCATGTTCTCTAATGATGATGCTTATATCTGCAACGTATTTAAGAATAACGGAGCTGGTGTCGCGGTCATGTTTTCAAAAGGATTAAAGATGATCCATAATTATTTTGAAGAGAATTGGGGCGATGCAGCGTATGGCTTGTTGCTAAAAGAGATTAGCGACGGGTTCATAGAAAACAATGTATTCGAAAAGAACACAGCTGGCATTTTTATGGAAGGAGCAAGCCGCATTCGCATGGAAAAAAATGTGTTTAAAAATAATGGCTGGGCCATGCAGATTCAGGCAAGTTGTATGGATGTAACGGTACACTACAATAATTTTAAAGGAAACACATTCGACGTGGGAACCAATGGTAACCTGGTGTTGAACGATTTTGCCAATAATTACTGGGACAAATATGAGGGATATGATATAAACAAAGATAAACTAGGGGATGTGCCATACAGGCCAGTAAGTATGTATGCCATGATTATTGAAAGGAATCCACCTGCGATGATTTTGTTTCGCAGTTTGATGTCGACGTTGTTGGACAAGACGGAAAAAGTTTTACCATCACTTACACCCGAGAATTTAAAAGATGATCATCCATTAATGAAACCATTAGTCTTATGATTATAGCTAGCAATGTATCGAAGAAATTTGGAAAATTAATAGCACTCAACAATGTTTCTGTTAACTGTGCCAAAGGCGAATGCATAGCATTGATTGGCCCCAATGGTTGCGGTAAAACAACTTTTATTAAAAGTGTCTTAGGCATGGTAGTGTGCGACAGCGGCTTTATCACCTTCAATGGAAAAAATATAAAACACGACTGGAAGTACCGTGAGAATATTGGTTATATGCCGCAGATTGGCCGCTATCCAGAGAACATGACCATTGGGCAGGTTTTGGATATGATGAAAGATATCCGGGGAAAGAAAAACGATAAACTGGATGAAGAACTGATAAATAAATTTGGATTGAACGAAATGTTGCAAAAACGCATGCGGACCTTATCGGGCGGTACTCGCCAGAAAGTAAGTGCAGCACTGGCTTTCCTGTTTAATCCCGAAGTATTGATACTGGATGAACCTACAGCAGGGCTTGATCCGGTTGCATCTGAAATACTAAAAGAAAAAATCATTGCCGAAAAGGATAAAGGCAAATTGGTATTAATTACCTCACATATCTTAAGCGAACTGGACGATTTGATTACCCAAGTGATATACATGCAGGATGGAAAACTTTGGTTTCATAAAAGCATCAGTGTGCTTAAGGAAGATACCGGCGAAGAAAAATTATCCAAGGCAATTGCTAAAGTAATGACTCAATAAATGCGCATGAAGAAAATTGTTAAATATGTAATTATAGATATACTCCGCAATAAAATTGTGCTGGCTTACACCGCATTTTTGTTATTGATATCCATCAGCATTTTTAATCTGGAGGATAATTCTGCCAAAGGATTGTTGAGTCTGCTGAATATCATTCTCATTATTGTTCCGCTGGTAAGCCTCTTGTTTCCGGCAATCTATGTGTACAACAGTTCTGAGTTTTTAGAACTGCTGGTTAGTCAGCCACTCAAACGAAAAACTATCTGGCTCAGCCTTTTTTCTGGTCTTGCAGCATCTATGGCATTTGCATTTTTTGTTGGTGCAGGCATTCCAATTTTATTATATGAAGCCACGCCAACAGGGTTTATGATGCTGGGCACGGGACTTTTTTTGTCGGTAATATTTGTTGCAATCGCCATGCTGGCCGCTGTTAAGGCAAGAGATAAAGCAAAAGGCATTGGTGTGGTAATTTTATTGTGGCTTTATTTTTCTATAATTTTTGATGGGTTGGTATTGTTTGTACTTTTCCAGTTTGCAGATTATCCATTGGAGAAATTGATGGTTGGCGTTACGGCATTCAATCCTATCGATTTAAGCAGGATTTTAATCTTATTGAAAATGGATGTATCGGCACTGATGGGTTATACCGGTGCTATATTCAAAGATTTTTTTGGTACCCAACTTGGTTTAATTATTTCGTTTTTGGTATTGATAACCTGGATGGTCATTCCAACCTGGCTGTCTTTAAGAAAATTTAAACATAAAGATCTGTAACATGAAGAGAGATGAAGCATTAGCCCCATTGTCACGTGATCACCACGGCTCTTTGATATTAGCGCAGTTGCTGAAGAAAGATGCACCAGTGTATCGTGAACTGCCCACAGAACCATGGGATAAGGCAAAATATGCACAAGAGCAATTTGAAGCGCATATAAAAGATCATTTTCGTAAAGAGGAAGAGATGCTGGATAAGGTAAAAGATTGCCATGCAGAGGTAACCGTTTTAGCAGATGAAATAAAGAATGAACATCAGCAACTGGCTACATTGTTTTCTTCGCTGACCAATTCCATAGACCTGGTAAATACGTTGGATAAACTGGCCGTTACCCTGCAGGATCATATTCGTAAAGAAGAGCGGGTTTTGTTTCCAATGCTCCAGCAGCATTGCACAGCAGAACAATTACAGGAAATACATGAGCTGTTGCATTAAAATGCTATCAATGAAAAAAGACATTACAACAAGAAAGGATATAGAACTGTTGGTAGATAAATTCTATGAAAAAGTAAAAAACGACAATCAGATTGGATTTATTTTTACAGATATTGCTAAAGTAAACTGGGAAAAACATCTTCCGGTGATGTACGATTTTTTTGAAAATATGTTATTCTATACCGGCTCATATACAGGCAATCCCATGGAACTGCACAAGCATATTAATCGCCTGTTTCCCTTAACAGACGAGCATTTTAAGCGTTGGAATGGATTGTTCAGCACAACAGTTGATGAGTTGTTCAATGGTGATACAGCCAAACTGGTAAAGGTGAGAGTGATGAGTATTTCGGCTGTTATGCAAATAAAAATTGCAGCGGAGTCTTCTACATCCGACAAAATATTCTAATTAATATTTTGTAAATCACACCAAGCCTCAGAGTGGTGGTTTTTTGCTAAAAAACTGGAACTACACAGACAGAGCCCCATCGGAGCGACATTTTAATGTCGCTCCGATGGGGCTCGAAAAAATTTGAGAATCAATTTGTCATTTAGTATACCGGCACGATGGGCCTTTATGACTAGTCATACTAATCACAATAAACTTATTTCGCCGGGGGTAACAATACTCCGTCAATTACATGTACCATGCCATTAGCTGCAGGTATTGATGCTATAATTTTTGCCGTGCCGTTTACATAAATACCATCAGGTTTTACACTTATGGTGATATTACCACCATCAACCTGTCCAATAGTTTGTCCGTCTTGGAACATCTCTGGTTTATAAACACCGAGCGAAACATGATATTGAAGAATGGTGGTTAAATCATCTTTCTTTTCTGCTTTAAGTAAACCTTCAACTGTTCCGGCAGGTAACTTATCAAATGCGGCATTGGTTGGCGCAAATACGGTAAAGGGTCCGGCATTGCTTAAAGCATCAACCAGTTCTGCTGCTTTAACGGCCGTAACCAATGTTGTATGATCTTTACTGCCAATAGCAACCTGTACTACATTCTTCGCCGACAAATCATCCTGAACTCCAGATTGCCCCGCACTAGGCGTGTTTTCTGCTGCAGTAGCGGTACTACCAGTTGTAGTTTCACCGCTATTGCAAGCCATTGCAAAAAGTACAAAGGAGCCAGCCAGCATTGTTTTAATTCTGTTTCTCATAACGTTTAAATTTATTTTTATGATTTTTTGATTTGGTAAATCTAATAAGTAGAGAAAAACGTGCTTATGATTAAAATCACATTTTGTTAAGACATGACGAAAAACATAAACGAATTGTTTTTTCCTATTTAAATTCTGGCATTTGTTTTGCACTTTATGATAAGAATCATTTCTGAAAATACCCGCCATCATTTAAATAAGTATCCAGTATGAGTATTTTTGAATAAGTAAAATTAATTACCATGAAAAAATTAATCATAGCGCTGGATGGGCAACATTTTCCACAAGGTGCTTTTGAATTTGCAAAAAACATAAATCAAGCTTCCAAAGTATTACTGGCAGGCATTTTTCTTAGCCCGGTAGATTATTCCAAAATCATGGCATATACCGGCATGGAGGGTGTAGCCATTATGCCCGAGTGGCTGATGCGTAATGAGGATGATGTGCTGATAAATAAAAATATCAACTTTTTTAAAGATGCCTGCACCAATGAAGGAATTGAATACCGGATTCACAAGGATACCGACCTGATGGCCATTTCATCGCTGATAGAAGAAACCCGATTTGCAGATGCACTATTGATAAGCAGTGATTTGTTTTATGAAAATGTTGCTAAAGAGCAACCTAATTTTTATCTGGAAGAAGTGTTGAAGAAATCGGAGTGCCCGGTGATGTTGGTGCCTGAAAATTATAAAGAGCCCACACAAATTGTGTTAACTTATGATGGCAGCGAATCTTCAGTATTTGCCATCAAACAGTTTGCTTATGTGTATCCAGAACTGACAAAGAAAGAAACCGTTTTGCTGTCTATAACGAATCATGATGATGAACTTCCCGAGTACAGCATGATTTCTGAACTGGTATCCCGGCACTTCCCAAATTTGAAATTGCAATCATTACACCTGAAAAATAAAAAAGACTTTGCTGAATGGATGTTGAATAAACAAAACAGTTTTATCGTAATGGGAGCATTCTCTCGGTCCATATTTTCGCAGTTGTTTAAAAAGAGTTTTGCATCTGATGTGATAAATGAAATTAAGATGCCCATATTTATTTCACACAAATAACTAATCATGATTTCGAAAACAGATAAGCACCAATATTATTTTGAAGTTGATTTGAAACGGACAATCGGCAGAAAAGGTATTATTACGGCTAAAGACGTGATGGGTTCCATCGAAATTGCCACAGCACCGCAGTTTAAGGGCGGCATACCAGATATCTGGACACCCGAACATTTGTTTTTGGGAGCGTTAAGCAGTGGCTATATGACAACCTACCTGGCCATAGCTGATAAACAACGAATGAAAGTGAAAGATATTACCTGCAGCGCTATAGGGCAGATTAATTTGTATGAAGATCATCTCGAATTTACAACCATCAATCTTTATCCGAAAGTATATATTGAAAATGACGATGACTTGCCTAAGGCAAATAAAATTTTACTGAGTAGCTACATGCATTGTATAATTGCCAATTCAGTAAGACCATTGCTCATCAATCATGGCGAGGTGTTGTTGGCAAAAGAATTCATTGCCGAACTGTCTTTATAATAATTCTTCTACACCATTATCTGATCAAAAAAAGTTAAGTTTGATTAGAAAAGATGTACTATGACAAAAGAAGAAATAAAATTTTTAGAAGGCCCCCAAAGCCGTTGGCAGGAATTTAAGTTTACCATAAGTGTATTGTTTGAATTTATTAAAGGATTACGTGCCCTTCATTTTGTTGGCCCTTGTGTAACCGTTTTTGGGTCGGCAAGGTTTAAGGAAGGGCATCCTGATTATGAAATGGCCCGTGAAATTTCGGGAAAGATTGCCAAACTTGGATTTACCATAATGACCGGCGGTGGCCCCGGTATAATGGAAGCAGCCAACCGTGGAGCCAGGGAAGTGGGTGGCAGGAGCGTAGGATGTAATATTGAACTGCCACACGAACAATATTCAAATCCTTATATGGATAAATGGATTGACATTAAATATTTCTTTGTACGGAAAACGCTGCTTACAAAATATTCTTACGCCTTTGTGGTTATGCCTGGAGGTTTTGGAACATTAGATGAATATTTTGAATCTATCACACTAATGCAAACAAAAAAGATTAGCGATTTTCCGGTGGTGATCATGGACAAAAAATTCTATAGGAACATTATTGCTCATATCGAAGTGATGAAAGCCGCAGGAACTATCTCACCAAATGATACAGATCTCTTCTTTTTTACTGATTCGGTTGATGAAGCAGTTGCCTATATTCAGAACAACACCATCAAAAAATATAACCTTAAGCCTGAACAAAAAGTTAAGCCATTTAAATGGTTGTTTGAAAGGGACTAGGTGTAAGGCCACTACGAATGAACTGCAGGTTTTTGAGCGGCTTGAAATTATAATTGCCTTACTAAGTCGGAGTCTTGAAAGTGGCCAGACTCCATACATGATGAACGTCATATTTTAGTTTGACTCTCCTCATTTGATTTTTACTGAGTTTTTTCAACATTTGCCTAATAAAATTATTTATTATGACATGCAATGTTGGAAAAACGGATAGAATAGTAAGATACCTATTAGGATTGGCCATTGCCGCACTGGGTATTTATTTTCAAAGCTGGTGGGGATTGGTTGCCTTGGTGCCTTTGTTAACCGGCGCAAGTTTATTTTGTCCTATTTATAAGATCTTCGGATTGAACACCTGTTCTACCAAAAGTGTTCAGTAGTTTCTGTTTAATTTACCCCGCCGCATATTCCTATGTGGCGGCTTTTTTATTTTAAAAGCACAATTATCAATAAACCTCAAATCATATCTGTTACCTGTTTTCACTGCGGAGATATTTGTGATGACTTAACTATTTCGGTTGAGGAACATCCCTTTTGCTGCCAAGGCTGCAAGCAGGTTTACCTGTTGTTAAATGAGAACAATCTTTGCAATTATTACAACTTGGATAAAAACCCCGGCTTAAAGGCTAAAGGAAAATTTGTGTCGGAACGTTATGCTTATCTGGAAGATGCAGCTACCATACATAAACTTATTCAGTTCAGCAGCGATGAACAGGTTAATGTAACTTTCTCTATTCCACAAATGCACTGTTCATCCTGTATTTACTTGCTGGAGAATCTACATCGGATTGAACCGGGCGTAAAACAATCCCAGGTTAATTTTCAGCAGAAGGAAGTCTTTATTATTTATAATCCAACCGAAACCTCGCTGCGTAAAGTGGTGGAACTGCTTGCTTTTATTGGTTATGAGCCCTATATCAGTTTAAAAGATGCCGTAACAAAAAAAACGTCTTCATTCAATAAGAAACAAATTTATAAGATTGGCGTAGCCGGTTTTTGCTTCTCCAATATTATGATGCTGAGCTTTCCCGAGTACCT
>JBKJPN010000155.1:0-2595 GCA_046595125.1 Ferruginibacter sp. | reverse complement strand
TGTATCAGCTGGTAAAAATACCATCATGAAAAGGCAAACAACAATGCCAAGAATAGGCACTAATGGAACCAGTGGTGTTTTAAATGATCTTTTTAACTCGGGCATTTTAACACGCATTACCCAGATGCCGATACAAACCAAAATAAAGGCGAATAAGGTTCCTATACTCGTCATCTCGCCCACAACACGGGCGGGTACAAAAGCAGCAAATGCACTCACAAATACCATAAACAGCATGTTGCTCTTAGCTGGAGTTTGAGATTTAGGACTTACAGCAGAGAAAATTTTAGGAATTAAACCATCTTTACTCATGCTGTAGAAAACCCTTGATTGTCCCATCAACATCACAAGTATAACAGACGAATAACCAAAAAGAATGGCCACAATGATTGCACGATTTAGCCATGGATAATCTGGAGTAACAATACCAGCGGCATTAGCTGTACCCATGTGGTCAATTGCTACAGCAACCGGCGCTATACCATCCTTACCAGCAAATGAACTGTAACTAGTAACACCAGTCATAACATGTGCAAAAAGAATGTATAGAATAGTACAAATAAGTAATGAGCCAAGAATACCAATCGGCATATTTCGTTTCGGATTCTTAGTTTCCTGCGCAGCAGTACTCACGGCATCAAAACCTATGTAGGCAAAAAACACGATGGCAGCCGCTCTAATAATTCCGCTAAATCCGAAATCACCAAAGTTGCCGGTGTTTTCAGGAATATAGGGTGTGTAGTTTGCTTCGTTTATATATTTCCAACCGAGGATAATAAAAACCAAAACAACAGTAACTTTAATGGCAACAATAACTGCATTTACAGTAGCACTTTCTTTTGTTCCTTTAATCAGTAGTAAACTCATCAAAACGATGATGGAAACGGCAGGCAGGTTAACAAAACCGCCATCCCATGGACCAACCGTGAGATTATGTGGCAGGTAAATATCAAATCCTTCTAAAAATTTTACCAGATACCGGCTCCAGCTAATACCAACAGTAGCAGCACCAACTGCATACTCCAAAACCAAATCCCAACCAATAATCCACGCAATAAACTCACCCATGGTTGCATAGGAATAAGTGTAAGCACTTCCTGCAACAGGTATCATGGATGCAAATTCAGCGTAACAAAGACCAGCAAACAAACAGCCAAAAGCTGCTACAATAAATGAAATGGTGATGGCTGGACCAGCATGATTTGCCGCGGCCATACCGGTGATTGAAAACAAACCGGCGCCAATAATAGCACCGATTCCTAACGCTATCAGACCACCAGCGCCTAAGGTTCTTTTTAATGTGTGTGAACCAGTTTCGGAAGCTTCATTCATCAAAGCTTCCATTGGTTTTCTTGCGAAAATACTCATGTCAGTTGGTTTTGTTTAATTTAATAAACTGAAAAGTAAGCATAAAATTCTTAATTAAACAACCACTGATACATTTTTGATACATTTATAGATGGTTGTCTGTCATTAAATATTATATTGCGATATCGATTTGAACAGATGCCTTGAAAATTAAACTGTCAATTTTTATTATCACTTTGATTCTGTTAGATTTGGACACTATTTAAAAAAATGAATATGAACAAACGCGTTATAGGATTCATTTCGTTGGGTTTATTTACTATCCTAGCCATTTTGTATTTCCTGCATCTGGAGGGTTTTGTTAAGGTTCCGGAAACTTTGTTGTTCAGTCTCCGCTGGATTTTTATCACCTGCATGATTATGTTTGCTGTTTACAAACGTTCACTTACCACCTGGATTTTGGTAAGTATGTTGATTGGTGTTGAGATAGGACTGGACTTTCCGGCTTTTTCACAAAACCTGAAAGTATTGAGCCAGATATTTCTGCGGATGGTAAAAACAATTATTGCTCCCATATTATTTGCCACACTGGTTGTTGGTATTGCAGGCCATTCAAATTTAAAGCAGGTTGGCCGTATGGGATGGAAATCAATTTTATATTTTGAAGTAGTAACTACTATCGCATTATTCATTGGTTTACTTGCTATTAATATCTCAGGTGCCGGAAAAGGAATTTTAGTACCAGAAGGTTTGGTTGAAAAATTACCTGATGTAAAACCGCAGGGTTGGCAGGATGTAATACTGCATATTTTTCCCGAAAATATTGTTAAGTCGATTTACAATGGTGATGTGTTGCCCATAGTGGTGTTCAGTATCATATTTGGTATTGGCTTGGCCATGCTTACCGAAGCAAAGAAAAAACCAATGCTTGAATTTACTGAAAGCCTTGCCGAAACCATGTTTAAATTCACCAACATCATTATGTACTTTGCACCATTTGGTGTGGGTGCTGCCATTGCAGTTACAGTGGGGCATTTAGGCGTTGATGTGTTGGTTAATCTGGTTAAGTTACTGCTCACTTTATATGTAGCACTCCTCGTTTTTGTTTTGGTTGTTTTATTACCCGTGGCATTAATTATTAAAATACCTATAAAAAAGTTCTTGAGCGCCATTTCCGAACCGGTTTCCATTGCTTTCGCAACCACAAGTTCCGAATCGGCGTTGCCAATTGCCATGGAGAATATGGAAAAATTTGGCGTACCTCAAAAGATTGTATCCTTTGTGTTA
>JBKJPN010000222.1:0-19500 GCA_046595125.1 Ferruginibacter sp. | reverse complement strand
CAAAAATATTACCCAAGGATAAAAAGATTGAAAAGCTGAACGAAGTTTTTCAGAATTCTAAATTCATAGATAAGTTGGTGGTAACCGTATCATTAAAAGATACCAATGCTGCCGTACAGCCCGACAGTCTGGTTGCCTATGCCGATCAACTTGCCGATAGTATTGAAGCAAGACTGTCAGCATACATCAGTAAATTAAATGTAAAAGTTGATGATGGACTGGCGCTGGAATTATTTGGAACCGTAAGCGATAACCTACCAGTTTACCTGAATGAAAAAGACTATGGCGAAATTGATTCACTAATTCAACCAGCCAGAGTAAAGCAAACGCTGGAGCAAAACTTTCGCACACTTACTTCGCCAGCTGGCTTTGCATTAAAGACCATGATAAGCAAAGACCCAGTGGGCATTAGTTTCCTTGGGTTAAAAAAACTACAGCAGTTACAATACGACGAAAATTTTGAGCTCTACGATAATTATATTGTTACCAAAGATCGAAAGCATTTGATGCTTTTCATCACACCAAAATTTCCACCCAACAACACGGGCAAAAATGCTTTGCTGTTAAAAGGACTCGATAGTTTAATAGATAATAACAACGGCACCGTAACTGCAACTTACTTTGGCGCTACCGCTGTTTCCGTTGGCAATGCATTACAGTTGCGTAAAGACTCTTTGGTAACGCAGGGCATTACTATTTTGTTCATCATAGTTTTTTTAGGATTTTATTTTCGTAAAAAAAGAGCCCCGTTCATTATTCTGATTCCTGTAGTTTTTGGTGCTTTGTTTTCGCTGGCATGTATTTATTTTTTAAAAGGAAGTATTTCTGTAATTGCTTTAGGCACAGGCTCGGTGGTGTTGGGCATTGCCGTAAATTATTCGCTGCATGTTTTTAATCATTACCGACATACACACAATATTAAAGAGCTGATAAATGATTTGGCTGTGCCGATGACTGTAGGAAGTTTTACCACCATCGGTGGCTTTTTGTGTTTGCAGTTTGTAGAATCGGAAATGCTGAAAGACCTGGGATTGTTTGCAGCCTTTAGTTTGATTGGCGCATCACTTTGTTCATTAATATTTCTTCCACATTTTATAGCCTCAAAAAAAGAGCAGGCAACACACCATGTTGATGAATTCTCCTGGATAGATAAAATTGCTTCTTTAAAGCCCGAATACAATAAATACCTAGTGCTTATCATACTTGGCTTAACCATCTTCTTTGCTTTTTGGGCTGGCAAGGCTGGATTCGAGTCGGATTTGCAGAACATGAACTTCATGAGCAGTAAATTAAAGGCATCGGAGAAAAAAATAAACCAGATTAATCAATATGCTTTGCAATCGGTTTACTTAGTTACCGAAGGAAAAACGTTGGACGACGCATTGGTGAACAACGAAAAACTGGTTACCCAAATTGAAAAACTACAAGATAGAAATATTGTAAAAAAATATTCAGGTGTTTCGTCACTCATCATTTCCGATTCGTTACAACGAGTGCGTATTGATAGATGGAATCAATATTGGACAGCCGATAAGAAGCAGGCGTTGATGACAACCTTAGTCAAGGAAGGCACAGCTTTAAAATTCAATGTATCGGCATTTGATAATTTTAAAATGATGTTGGATAATGCGTATGAGCCAGTTGGTAAAGATGCTATGGCATCGGTTCGTAAAAATTTTCTGGATGATTATATTACCGAGAAACCAGGCAAGACGACCGTTGTTACCTTGGTAAAAGCTGTTGCCGAGAAAAGGCAAGAAGTTTATAATGCGTTTGAAAATGAAGAACACGTTACGGTCCTCGATAAACAATATCTCACAAAAAGATTTGTAGAAATCATCAATGCCGATTTTACCAGCATTGCTTTAATGACCTCCATGCTGGTGTTTTTTGTGTTGCTCCTCGTTTACGGAAGAATAGAACTGACGCTGGTTTCCTTTATCCCCATGGCCATAAGTTGGATATGGATATTGGGCATCATGGGTTTGGCAGGCATACAATTCAACATCATCAATATCATCATCTCTGCATTAATTTTTGGTTTGGGCGATGATTACAGTTTGTTCATCATGGATGGCTTGCTGCAGGAATACAAAACCGGAAAGAAAAATCTTTCTTCGTTCAAGTCTTCCATCATTTTATCCGCAGTAACTACGGTTGCCGGCCTGGGCGTGTTAATTTTTGCACAGCATCCGGCTTTGCGTTCCATCGCTTTAATTTCAATCATTGGTATTCTTTGTGTGGTTGTAATGTCGCAGATACTGATACCATTTTTGTTTTCGATATTAATAAGTAATCGGGTAAAGCGCAATCGTTTTCCATGGACACTTTGGGGTTTCATCAAATCATCATTCGCCTTTTCTTATTTTATTAGCTGGAGTGTTACGTTCACCCTTTTTGCCTGGATAGTTTCTTTGTTCAACATAAAAGAAAGGGGTAAGTATATTTATCACTGGGTTATATCAAAAGTTGGCAAGCGCTTGGTGTACATCATGATTAATGTAAAAAAGAAAATCATTAATCCACAAGAAGAAAAATTTGAAACCCCGGCCATCATTATTGCTAACCATCAATCTTCGCTGGATATATTACCGTTGGTGATGTTGCATCCCAAACTTATCATGTTTACCAATAATCGGATTTGGAATAGTCCGCTCTTTGGTAAAGTAATTCGTATGGCCGATTATTTTCCGGCAGAAAAAATTGAAACTGATATTGGGCTGATAGAAGACAGGATAAAAAATGGTTACTCGGTAATTGTTTTTCCCGAAGGTACCCGTGCCGAAGATGGCGTTATTAAACGTTTTCATAAAGGTGCTTTTTACCTGGCCGAAAAACTACAAGTGGATATTCTGCCCATCATGATTCATGGTACAGATTATACCCTTACCAAGCAGGATGAACTTTTAAAAGACGGTCAGCTTACGGTGAAATTTTTACCAAGAATAAAACCGGATGACAAAGCCTTTGGCGATAATTATACCGAAAGGGCAAAATTAGTTGGGCGCTATTTCAAGAAAGAGTTCGCTTTGCTAAAAGAAGAAATTGAGCAACCGAAATATTTCCGGGAGCAGTTGATTTATAATTATCTATACAAAGGTCCATTCCTAGAGTGGTATATGCGGATAAAGACAAAATTGGAAAAAAATTATGAACCATTCGACAAAATAGTTCCCAGGCAGGGCAAGGTTTTAGATATTGGCTGCGGCTATGGGTTCATGGCATATATGTTATCTTTCACATCGCCATTAAGAGAAGTTACGGGAATAGATTATGACGAAGAAAAAATAGATACCGCCAATCATTGCTTCAGCAAAACTCAGCGAATTAATTTTGCACACAGCGATGTAATGGGATTTGAATTTGAAAAATACGACTGTATTATTATGGCCGATATGTTGCATTACCTGCAACCCGATGAACAAAAACAATTGATTGAAAAATGTATAAGCAATCTGAATGCTGGTGGAACAATCATCATACGGGATGGAGATGCAGATAAAGCAGCAAAACATAAACGGACAAAACTTACAGAGTTCTTCTCTACAAAAGTTTTCAACTTTAACAAAACTAAAGAAACGGGCTTAAATTTTTTATCCGGAAATTTGATAAGAACTATTGCTGCTACTTATAGCATGAATTGCAGTGAAACACCTGATTCGAGACTTACATCGAACAGCATATTTATTTTAACAGCAAAAAAATAATGGCAGAAGAATTTGATATTGTGATTATTGGAAGCGGCATGGGCGGATTAATTTGCGCCGATATTTTAGGTCGTGAGGGCTACAAGGTTTGTGTGCTCGAAAAAAATAAACAATATGGTGGTTGCCTGCAAACCTATGTACGTGACCGGGTAATCTTCGACTCGGGTGTACATTATATTGGTGGCCTAGGCGAAGGACAAAATCTTTATCAGGTATTTAAATACTTGGGCCTTATTGACAAGTTGAAGCTGCAGAAGATGGACGAAGATGTTTTTGATAAAATACTTATCGAAAACGATGAGAAAGAGTATGTGTTTGCACAGGGATATGAAAATTTCATCCTGCATTTAGTAAAAGATTTTCCAGATGAAGAAAAAGCCGTCAGGCTTTATTGTGACAAGATAAAAGAAGTGTGTAGCAAATTTCCATTATACAATTTACGATCAGGCGGTAATATTAATGAAAAAACCCCCGTGCTAGAAATTGAAATAAAAGCCTTTATTGAGTCTTTGACAGACAATAAAAAACTTCAGGCCGTATTGGTGGGTAATAATATGCTGTACGTTTTGCAGAAAAACAAAACACCGTTTTATGTGCATGCTATGATATTGAACAGCTACATTGAGAGCTCCTGGAAATGTATTGATGGTGGTTCGGAAATAGGAAAGTTCATGGTGCAGAATATACGTTCGCATGGAGGCGATATAAGACGTAATACGGAAGTGAAGAAAATTGTTGTAGATGAAGGAAAGGTAAAATCAGTAGAACTTACAGATGGCTCACATGTATATGGCAAGCATTTTATCAGCAATATGCACCCAGTACGCACACTGGACATGATTGAAAGCAATCTTATCAAACAGGCGTATAAGCACCGTGTAAAAAGTCTGGAGAATTCCATTGGTGGTTTTGTGGTGAATGTGGTTTTTAAAAAAGACAGTTTCCGATACATAAAAAACAATTATTACTGGCATAAAGAAGGGATGATTTGGGATATGGTTGACCATGACGAAAGCAACTGGCCGCTGGGTTATGCCTTGTTTTTTTCAGCTTCGTCCCGGTCGCCGGATTATGCAGAATCGATGACGCTGCTGGCTTACATGCGTTACGACGAAGTAAAGCAATGGGAAAAATCATTGAACACAGTTTCAAACGTTGAAGACCGTGGGCCCGATTATGCTGCTTTTAAGAAACGTAAAGCCGAAACAATACTGGATTGTGTGGAAGATAAGTTTCCGGGATTGCGGGATTGTATACAAACTTATTATACGGCAACTCCTTTGTCGTATCGGGATTATGTGGGTAATGATGATGGGTCCTTGTACGGTATTGTAAAAGATTATCAAAATCCGCTGAAAACTTTTATATCGCCCCGTACCAAAATCCCCAACCTGTATTTAACGGGTCAAAATCTTAATTTACACGGTATATTGGGTGCTACCATGAGTGGATTGGTAACCTGCACTGCGTTTTTAGGCAACGATCACATTATTGATAAAATCAGAAATGCTTAAAAGAAAAAAATTCTGGAAACGGGTTGGGTATGTGTTGGGCAGCATTTTGCTTTTGCTGCTGATTGCTGCTATTTATGTTGTACAGGTTTCAAAAGTTGACCCTCCTAAAGTTGCAGATTTGAGCAGCTTGCAATTGCAACGCACCAATCATGGCAACGGGTTTTATACGCTAAATAACAGTTGGCTCAGGCACAGCAAAAGTGGTCTCTACGAAATGTATGTTGAAGGGGCGCCTTTCGAAATGGGTGTCATCAACGGAAAACTGAGTAGAGAATTGGTGGTATTGCAAGAAGAACATTTTGCAGAACAGATTGGCAAAATGGTCCCATCAAACTTTCAGCGCAACTATTTAAAATACATGATTGGTTTCTTTAATCGCAACCTCCATAAAAATGTAAAGGAAGAATACCTTGAAGAAATTTTCGGTGTTTCTGAATCGGCTTCACCAGCTTTTCAATACCTGGGCAGCAATTACCAGCGCATTTTAAATTATCATGCAGCGCATGATATTGGCCATGCGGTTCAAAACCTGGCTTTGGTAGGCTGTACATCTTTTGGTACCTGGGGCGATAAGTCGGCCGACAGTACGATGATTATTGGCCGCAATTTTGATTTTTATGTGGGCGATAATTTTGCCGAAGATAAAATCGTAGCATTCTTTAATCCAAAACAGGGGCATAAGTTTATGACCGTTACCTGGGGTGGTTTTGTGGGCGCTGTTTCGGGTATGAACGATCAGGGTTTATCGGTTACTATTAATGCAGCTAAAACTGATTTACCTACGGGTTCTGCAACGCCGGTTTCAATTGTTACTAGAGAAATATTGCAGTACGCAAAAAATATTCAGGAGGCCATTGCTATTGCAAAATCAAGAAAGATGTTTGTGTCGGAATCTTTTTTAGTGGCATCGGCTGCTGATAATAAAGCGGTCATCATTGAAAAAACACCTGATGCACTGGATGTGTACGATCCAAAGAAAGATTTTATTGTTTGTGCCAATCATTTTCAAAGTCCGGCACTTGCAAAAACAAAATTGAATATTGAGCAGGAAAATGAAAGCGCTTCCATATACAGATACAAGCGTATGATGGAACTGCTGAATGCGAATGGAAAAAACACCGTACAGAAAACTATCAATATTTTACGTGACCAAAAAGGATTAGGAGGCGCAAATATTGGTATGGGAAACGAAAAAGCTATTAACCAGTTAATTGCACATCATTCCATCGTTTTTGAACCAAAAAAATTATTGGTTTGGGTTTCTACTTCGCCATGGCAACTGGGTGAATATGTGGCTTACGATTTAAACAAAATATTTGCTTTACATGGATTGAAAGAGAATAGAGAAGTTGCAGATTCTAATCTCACCATTGCCCCCGATTCTTTTTTATTAACGCCGGCCTATAAAAACTTTGTTGTTTTTCGTACATTGAAGCAGCATATTATGGATGGCGGCAAAATAAATGCGGATAGTCTGGTGGCTAGCAACCCCGAGTTTTATAATGCGTATGTTTTGGCAGGCGATTATTTATACAAACAGAAAAAATATGCTGCAGCTTTACGTAATTATCAAACTGCACTAACAAAAGTTATTGCAACAAAGAAAGAAGAAGACCATATTAAAGCGCAGATAGAAAAAATAAATACAAAGTAAAAGTTGAACCACATAGGCACATAGTACACATAAGGAAATCACATAGGTCTATGCTCCTATGTGCCTATGTGGTTCAAACAAAAAAGCATAGACAATGATATTTGGCATTGGTACCGATTTGGTAGACGTAGAAAGAATGGCTGAAAAACTGGAGAAAAAAGCAGGGTTTAAGGAACTGGTTTTTTCTGCGGATGAAATTGTGTATTGCGAAGCCCGTACTTTTAAACATGAGCACTATGCTGCCCGTTTTGCAGCCAAGGAATCTTTTTTAAAAGCAATAGGTACAGGATGGAGCAAGGGCACCGCTTTTAACGAAATTGAAATAGTTAATGATGAACAAGGGAAACCCGAACTTAGGTTTTCAGGCACTACAGCAAAAACAATTGAAGGATTAAAACTGGGAAAGATATTGGTTTCGCTTTCGCACACAAAAACAATGGCAACGGCAATAGTTATTATCGAAAACTAAGAAAGAAATTTATGGCAGCAACTTATGCAAATACCGAAGAGATAAAAGCGATGCAGGGAAAAAAACTGCAGGAGTTGATGACCTATCTAAATGAACATTCTCCTTTTTACAAAGAGTTGTTTACCAAAACACGTTTTAATATTGCCGGCATAAAAACGGTTGATGATCTGGATGTGATACCCACCACCAACAAAGAAGATCTGCAGCAACGCAATGGCGATTTTTTATGTGTGCCAACAAATAAAATTATTGACTACAGTTCTACCTCCGGCACCTTGGGCAGTCCTGTAACCATTGCCCTTACCGAAAATGATTTGAACAGGCTAACTTACAATGAATACAATTCCTTTGTTTGTGCCGATGGAAAGCCAGATGATATTTACCAGATGATGCTGACATTGGACCGGCAGTTTATGGCAGGCATGGCCTACTATGCCGGCATTCGCAAACTGGGCGCCGGTATTATAAGACTTGGTCCGGGTGTGCCATCGCTGCAATGGGAAACAATTTTTAAACTGAAGCCAACAGCTATTGTAGCCGTGCCATCATTTATTCATAAGCTGATAGAATATGCTAAAGAGCATAAAATTGATGTCAATAGCTCCTCTGTAAAAAAAGCAATTTGCATTGGCGAGAATATCCGCAATGCCGATTTTAGTTTAAATATCTTGGGTAAGAAGATTACTGACAACTGGAACATCAAACTATTCTCAACTTATGCGTCTACCGAAATGCAAACGGCATTTACCGAATGTACGGCTGGTAATGGAGGACACCTGCAACCCGATTTGCTAATAGTAGAATTGCTGGATGAAAGTAACCAACCTGTAAAAGCAGGTGAACCCGGCGAGGTTACTATTACAACATTAGGAGTAGAAGCCATGCCCCTGTTGCGTTACAAGACCGGCGACATTTGTATGTATTTTGAAGAGCCCTGCAGCTGCGGAAGAAAAACTTTACGCCTCTCTCCTTTGCTGGGTCGTAAAAAGCAAATGATAAAATTTAAAGGTACCACCTTATACCCACCAGCTTTGTTTGATCTGCTAAATGAAATGGAAGAGATTATTGATTTTGTTGCCGAAGTGTACAGCAACGAAATAGGATTGGACGAAGTGTTACTGCATTTGCATGTGGCCGATCAAACAAAAGAAATTGACCGCAAACTAAGAGCCAATTTACAAGCCCGGTTAAGGGTAAGTCCTAAAGTGCAATATCATAGCAAGGAAGAAATGCAGAAAATTCAATTTCCGGAGACTGGAAGGAAAGCTGTGCGGTTTATTGACAGGCGGAATTAAGCAAATGATTTGCACCAGTTATTTATTTTTTCGTTGGCATCATAAATTCGCTATTATTGTTGCCCAAACCAAACCAACACTATGCAGCAAAATTATGATGTGGTCATCCTCGGCGGCGGCCTTGCCGGCCTTACCCTTTCTTTACAACTAAAAAATGCTAAGCCTGATATTTCTATACTGGTCTTGGAAAGACGTGAAAGTGAAGCCGCTACTGCTGCACACAAGGTTGGTGAATCAACTGTGGAGCTGGGTACGCATTATTTACGTGAAGTGCTCGACCTTAAAGGTTATTTAGAAGCACATGAACTTCCCAAACATGGTCTGCGTTTTTTCTTTCCATCTAAAACAAAAGAAGATATAGCCAGCCGGGTAGAGCTTGGCCCAAGGCTTAGATTGCCCGTGCCCAGTCACCAAGTTGACCGCGGTACTTTGGAAAATCATTTATTAACGCTTTCCCGTGAAAAAGGCAATGAAGTTTTGCTGGGCGCTAAAGTTTCTAATGTTGATATTTCAGCAGATAGTTTTCATGAAGTTTCTTTTATAAAAGGCGGTGCCGAACAAAAAATAAACTGCAGCTGGGTTGCCGATGCTTCGGGCAGGGCAAGTGTTTTAAAAAGAAAATTTCAGTTTCAGAAACCCATGGAGCACCATAGTAATGCGGTGTGGTGGAGGCTGAAGGGTGTTATTGATATTGATACCTGGACAGACAATAAAGACTGGCAAACTTATCTTGAACCGGGCCTGCGTTATTTAAGCACCGTGCATTTTATGGATACCGGTTACTGGCTTTGGGTAATTCCACTGGGCTCAAAAAATACCAGCATTGGTATTGTGGCCGATCCAGCGGTGCATCCTTTTGAAACTTTCAACACCTACGAAAAAGCGGTGGAGTGGATGAAGGTAAATGAACCATTGCCCTACAAAATGCTGGAGCCCTTGGGGCAAGGCGAAGGCTTGCTTGATTTTAAAATACTGAAACACTACGCACACCATTCGCAAAGAATTTATTCGAAAGACCGTTGGGGTGTAACTGGTGAGTCGGGTGCGTTTTTAGATCCGTTGTATTCGCCGGGGACTGATTTTATTGCCATGAATAATTCCTGGCTGGCCGATTTGATTTTAAGAGACCTTGATGGGGAGGATATTGAGATACGTGCTAATGTTTTTGAACAAAGCCATCTGGCGTTAGTTGATAGTTGGATACCCGTGTATCAGAATAAATATTTGCTGATGGGTAACACCCAGATAATGGTGATTAAAATTTTCTGGGATTGGGCAACGTATTGGGCGGTACCGGCGCATTTATTTGCAAACAAGGCGCTAACCGATTTACGGATTTTAAAAAATCTGTTTGCCAAAGAAGAGTATCTGGGCCGCAAATTTGGGCGGTTGAATAATATTATGCAGGATTTGTTTTTGGAATGGTTGCCCTTTGAAAATGAAACATTTTCGAACCGCTACATCGATCCATTCGATTTAGCGGTTCTGCGCCAGTTTCAAGAACAGATTGAAGTGCAAAGAGAACCTGCTGCACTGATGGAGCAAATTGCCATTAATATGGATATACTAGAACAGTTGGCTGTCGCCATTTTCAGGAAAGTGAGCACACAGGTTAACGGAACGGCTGCTGATATAAAAGTAAATCCATACAGTATCAACTTAGGTAAAAAAGAAAATGCGATGATGCTGGATACAGAAAGCGAAGCGGCTATTGCACCGGATGATTCAGTCAGTAAAGATGTGGATGTAATGTGGTTTTATCCTGCGGAAACAATGCAAAAAGCATAAAAATAAAAAACCGAAGTTTGAAAAACTTCGGTTTTTTGTTTTTATACTAAATCAGTTTAGTTTACAGTTATCAGCAGCGGTTTATAATCACCTCTTTTAACTTTAGCTCTACCGATAAACTGATTACGATTAATGCGTTGAAACTGCGCTGGAAAAAACATAACTTCTTCCTCACGAGTATCAAAAACAATCTCTCTTGTTAATTCTCCTTTGTTGTCCAGTTTACTTACCATCACCTGTCCGCCAAATCCATCCATATGATATTTGGGAACTTCGTCCTCTTCAAGTTCTAGGTTCTTTTTGTTATCCAAGTACATAAAGTAATATCCTGTGGCATCGCTCACCAGTTTGAAACTCATGGTACCCCTGCCGTTAGTTCCTCGTTGTTTTTTTGGTACTTTTCTAAGCCATTCAAAATTACCCGATGCAGCAATTTTGGCGGCAATAATATCTTCATAATAATAAGTGTAGGTAGTTCTACTGTTACCTCTTGAGTCGGTGTAGGTTGATTGTACCACATAATATTCTTCCAGTGCAATGAACAGGCTGCCATCTTCTTCTACAACGATATTTCTTACGCTCAAATTGGGCGCCTCGTAATCTTTTTTTCTTTCCATTTTCCGCTTAGTTCTTGCCGATTCATATTTTTCTAATTCGTCAAGCTGAAATTCGTAGTACCCTTTTTTGAACTTATTTATTTTTCCGTTCTGGTCCATCATGGCCAGAAAAACCCCGTCGGTGCCGGTTCCTTTCGATTTTTTGCTGTATGTACAAGCAACTACCATATCATGGTTAGAATTTTCAATCAGCGAAGCCACTCGTATAAAGTAATCTTCAATTACAATAGTAGCCTGCAGGATTTTTTTATTGTCTTTGGTAAATTTCAACACTTCGTAATGATATCCTGCTTTGCCGGTTTCTTTATCAAGTTCCTTTCTTTTTTCCGAATCATATACTTTAGCAAGCATATAGGCATTGCCATTTCCATCAATAGAAAAATCAATATTGTCCATGATTCGTTCGGTATAGGGCATGGTAAATTCGTTGTTCCAGAGCTTCTTCATATTATCGTCATACACATAGATGCCTATCTTATCATAATTCAACTTGTCATTCTTTTCCTCGGGGGCCAGCCTGTAACTTACCATTAGTTTTGTGTGCCCTGCATCGTAATTAAAATCGTATTTGCCTACTGCTTTTGCTCTGTAAAACCCAGTAGAGGCATAGCCGCTTCCGGATATCCTGGTTGCATCAAACAACTTTTTATTTGACTCAGAAATTTTTCCTGAAACCACATCAATCTTATCGTAGTACAACGATTCGGTTTCGGATGATTTGTCCCAGTCGCTATGAATCCAGTAATAGTTGGTGCCAAAATCAACAATCTCTTCGCTGTTGAAATTTTTGGTAAGCTCGGGCAGCTTAATGGTTTTCTCGGTGGTTTGATTTAATGTTTTGGGGTCAAATCTGGAAATATTCAACTCGTCTTTTTTTAGCGACAGGTTTATAATGCCGTCTTTATCATTTCCAAAAAAAGCAAGGTCTGCCGACTTGCGGGGCAATTCATATTCGCTGCCGAGTTTAAAAGAGAATTTTTTGCTTTGTGAAAAAACCGAAAAGGTTAGTATTGAAAAGGCTATAAGAAAAATGTATTTCATGCTGATAATTGTTTTATGATAACTGATAAAAATTAAATGAGTATATGTAAATGCTTTTGTAGTGTCTGATTTTATTTATTATTCTTAATAAAGAATTTACCCGTTTTTTGCCCGGTTAAATAAAAGGCATCTGCAATTCTTGAACCTGCGTCAAAAGCTGCACCCCTCCATTTGTTTTCGGGTGGCCTTTCAAAACTAAGCACGGCAAGTATTTTTGTTCGGTTTGATGATTCAACCAAAGTAATGGTACCATCGATTCCGGCATTTCTTTTTGACACACCGACGCTATAACCGGGTTCCAACGCTTTTGTATTAACAATTAGCGTGTATTTGGCATCAGTGCTTACTGTCATTTTAGATAGGTTAGTAAAGCCAAGTATAAATTTAGGAGGGAATTTTTTTTGCTTGTCATCTTCCCATTTTACGGCCCAACTGTCGCCGGTTCCAGCCTCTTTGGTATTATTTTCTTCTATCTTCTTTTTTATATAATCAGCCTCCTTGCCAAAATCGCCAACCGATAATTTTAAGTAGGTAAATTCTACGTTGATATTTGTTTCGTTTTTTAAGATTGAAAGGTCGCCTTTGGTAAGGTCGACTTCCTGCGAATAAACCGTACAGCTCATAAAAAGACAAACGGCAAATAATAGATTTTTGATTGTTTTCATAAAATAATATTAATAATAAAAGGCTCCCAATCTGGGAGCCCTTTGCAAATATATTATTTAAGTTTGACTACTTTAACGATTTACCCAATTTTTTACCTGCATTGGCAAATGCTTCTGAAATTCTTAAGCCGGTATCAAAATCGTAACCAAAAGCGGTACCACCAGGTACATTGTTAATAGTAAAACTAGCAAGCTTATTATTTTTGTTGGCAGTTTCTACAATCCACACTTCAGCATCTATTTCGGCATTTTTGCGACTGATGCCAATATTGTATCCCGGCTCTATCGAAATGGTTTTAAATATCAATGTGTATTTGGCAGTTGCCACATCAGTCATTCCGCTATTTAACTGAAACAGCTCAATAAACTTAGGTTCAAACCTTGCCTCTTTGTCTCTGGCCCAACTTGCCGCCCAGGTATCGCCTTTACCAGCTTCTTTTTTATTGTACTCTTCTGTTTTGGCTTTAATATATTCCTGCTCGTTTTTGTATTTACCAACGCTTATATTATCGTAGTTAAATTCAATATTGATGTTGGACTCGTTTTTTAATATATCAGCATTTCCGCTGATGGGTTTTACTTTTTGGGCAGCAACCTGTAAAGAAAAAAAAGTAACGGTTAACAGGGCTACAATGCTGTTTAAAAATTTCATATACTTTGTTGTTTTTAGTGATTAGAGATTAAAAGTATAAAATTTAACACAATAAAAAATACCCAACAGCCACAATTAATAAAACATGCTGTTTTTATATCTTCATTTATCACTAGGCAAAAATTTAAAGTTTGAATACTTTATTCTATTTTTACCCATTAAGTTATCAAAATTAATAGGCAGTTAAAATTCGGACCATGGTTAATGTAGGAGGCGGAGCCCTTTCCTTAGATGACGTATCAGAGATTCTGTTTAAAAACAAGGCAATTGAGCTTAATAAGGGCGCTGTTGGCAAAGTTGAAGCCAGCTTTGAGTTTTTACAACAATTTTCGTCGAATAAGCTCATTTACGGTATTAATACCGGTTTTGGGCCTATGGCTCAGTACAAGGTAAGCCAGGAAAATCTGCTGCAGCTTCAGTACAATCTTATTAGAAGTCATAGCTCAGGAGGTGGAAACCTCATGTCGCCGCTATCGGTAAAGGCGGTTATGATTGCCAGGCTTAACAGCCTGATGCAGGCCTTTTCGGGCGTGCATACCGAAACCGTTGAATTATTAAGAGAACTTATCAATAAGAATGTATCGCCCTGCATTTTTGAGCATGGTGGCGTTGGTGCCAGTGGCGATCTGGTGCAATTAGCCCACCTTGCCTTGGTTTTAATTGGCGAAGGTGAAGTTATATATGAGGGAGAGATTCAACCGACCGAAGAAGTTTTTAAAAGATTAAAAATAAAGCCACTTTCCATTCATATACGGGAAGGCTTGGCGATACTGAATGGCACTTCGGCCATGACAGGTATTGGTTTGGTAAATATTATACAGGCGCAAAAGTTACTGGAGTGGTCGGTTATGTTATCGGCCATGATAAACGAAGTAGTGGAAGCTTTTGACGATCATTACAGTTATGAATTAAATATCGTTAAGCATCATAAAGGGCAAAACAAAGTTGCTGCCATGTTGCGTGATATTTTGCAGGACAGTAAAATGATACGTAACCGCTCGGAACACTTGTATAATCCTGATAAACTAAACCAAGAAGTTTTTGAAGATAAAGTGCAGGAATATTATTCGCTGCGTTGCGTAACACAGGTGCTGGGCCCCATTTACGATACTATTTGCTATGCAGAGAATGTGGTTGTTAATGAACTGAACTCGGTAAACGATAACCCGATTATTGATGTGGCGAATAAGAATATTTTTCACGGCGGAAATTTTCATGGCGATTATGTGTCGTTGGAGATGGACAAACTGAAAATTGCGGTTACCAAATTATCTATGCTTTCGGAGCGTCAGTTAAATTATATGCTGAACGAAAAGCTGAATAAAAAATTCCCGCCGTTTGTAAACCTAGGTGTTTTGGGGTTCAATTTTGGCATGCAGGGTATGCAGTTTACGGCAACCTCAACTGTTGCCGAAAATCAAACTTTGTCTTTCCCTATGTATGTGCATAGCATACCCAATAACAACGATAACCAGGATATTGTAAGCATGGGTTGCAATGCTGCCATCATGACCAAAAAAGTAATTGATAACTCTTTTGAAGTGCTAGCTATACAAATGATGACCGTTTTGCAGGCAATAGATTATATTGGCTGTGTGCCGCGATTGTCAACACAAACTTTGCAGGTTTATAAAACCATCAGAGCCCTGTTTCCAAAATTTGTAGGCGATCAGCCAAAGTATAAAGATCTGAACCGGATTAAAAGTTATTTTGAAGAATCAGGATTACTGATTGCTTTTAAAAATGGGGAGTCAAAAAAATAAAATCGGCTAACAACGGTTTGTGGGGACACAAACCATGGCCCGGCCTCGGCTGCTGGCCTCACTAGCCAAATAAAACAATAACGCCTCGGTTTGTGGCCTCACCAACCGAAACAAATAAAATAAATGAAATTTGCATTAGTAACAGGAGGGTCAAGAGGAATTGGAAGAGCCGTTTGTATAAAAATGGCCGAGATGGGGTATCATGTATTGATCAATTATAAATCGAATGAAGAAGAGGCTAAAAACACTTTAGCCATGGTGAAGGAAAAAGGAACCGATGGCGAGATTATTCAGTTTGATGTATCGGACAAAGAAGAAATTAAAAGCAAACTAGGCGGTTGGATGGAAGCCAATGAGGATAAGGTTATTGAGGTATTGGTGAATAATGCTGGCATACGTGAAGATGGTTTAATGATGTGGATGAAAGATGAACAGTGGGAGAACGTGATGAAGACAAACCTCGACAGTTTTTTTTATGTAACCCGCTTGGTAGTTACCAGTATGTTGATGAAAAAATACGGCCGTATCATTAATATGGTTTCGCTTTCGGGCTTAAAAGGTTTACCGGGACAAACAAATTACAGCGCTGCAAAAGCAGGCGTAATTGGCGCTACCAAAGCATTAGCACAGGAAATTGGCCGCAAAGGAATTACTGTAAATGCAGTGGCCCCCGGTTTTATTAAAACCGATATGACCGAAGAACTAAACGAAGCAGAATTGAAAAATATGGTTCCATTGAAACGTTTTGGTTTACCGGAAGAAGTTGCTCATACGGTAGCATTTTTAGCATCTAAAGAAGCGGCGTACATAACCGGCGAAGTTATTTCGGTGAACGGGGGATTGTATTCTTAGAAAGAAGCTATTAGCTTTTAGCCGATAGCTTTTAGCAGGTTTCTGAAAAATAATCGCTTTAGCTAAAGGCTAATAGCTAACAGCTAAAAGCTCAAAAAAAATGAACAGAGTTGTTATAACAGGCATGGGTATTTATTCCTGCATAGGAAAAAACCTGGAAGAGGTAAGGGAATCGCTGTATAAAGGAAAGTCCGGCATTATCCTAGATCCTGTGCGTAAAGAATATGGTTACCGCTCGGGCCTTACAGGTTTTGTAGATAAGCCGGAGCTGAAGGGTAAACTGGACCGCAGGGCACGTATCATGCTGCCGGAACAAGGTGAATATGCTTATCTGGCAACGGTAGAGGCATTGGAAAATGCGGGTGTTGATGCTGATTTTATACGTGATAATGAAATAGGAATATTTTATGGCAACGACAGTACTGGTAAAGCGGTAATTGAAGCCAATGATATTATCAGGGCGAAAAAAGATACAACACTGGTAGGTTCGGGTGCAGTTTTTCAAACGATGAACTCTACTGTAACCATGAATCTGGCTACAATATTTAAATTGACTGGCGTAAATTTTACCATAAGTGCAGCCTGCGCCAGCGGCTCTCATTCCATTGGCCTTGGTTATCATTTTATAAAAACCGGCCTGCAGGATATGATTATCTGCGGTGGCGCACAGGAAATCAATCACCTAAGCATGGGTACTTTTGATGCGTTATCGGCTTTCTCCATCAGGGAAAGTGATCCCTCCAAAGCATCCCGTCCTTTCGATAGAGACAGAGATGGCTTGATACCTAGCGGCGGCGCAGCAACGGTTATATTAGAAAGCCTCGAATCGGCCCAAAAAAGAGGAGCAAAAATTTTAGGAGAGGTAGTTGGTTATGGTTTTTCATCAAACGGCGGACATATATCAAACCCTACGGTTGATGGCCCGGTAAGATCGTTGCACAGAGCGTTGAAAGACGCAGGCGTACAGGCAAGTGAAATTGATTATATAAATGCACATGCTACCTCTACTCCGGCTGGCGATGGTAGCGAAGCTAGGGCTATTCATGAGGTTTTTGGCGACCACAGGCCCTTGGTAAGCTCTACCAAATCAATGACCGGTCACGAATGTTGGATGGCAGGAGCCAGCGAAATTGTGTATTCGATGCTAATGATGGAAAATTCATTTGTAGCGCCTAATATCAATTTCGAAAACCCCGATGAAGACTCTGCTAAATTGAATATTGCAAAAATTACCACAGAAAAAGATATAGTTGTATTTTTGTCCAACTCCTTTGGTTTTGGAGGAACTAACTCATCTCTAATCATCAGAAAACTGATTTAAAGTACTGCATATGACTAACGAAGAAATTATAGCGAAAATTCACGATTTTATGATCGAAGAATTTGAAGTGGATTCAGAAAAATTAATTCCTGAAGCTAATCTGAAAGAAACCCTTGGATTGGACAGTTTGGACTATATTGACCTGGTAGTGATTATTGAAAGCAATTTTAAATTTAAAGTAAAACCCGAAGACTTTACAGATATTGCCAGCCTGCAGGACTTTTATGATTATGTGATTTCCCGTGTAAATTCAAAAGAATTGGCTTAATGTCGGCCTGGCAGGGAAAATCTAAGGGAACGCCGTTAGGCTACCGGATTTTTGTATGGGTATTAAAAACTTTTGGAGTTTTACCCGCTTATTTCCTGCTCAGATTTGTTACGCTATATTATTTCTTTTTTTCTTTTAAAGCATCCAAGCAGATTTATTCATTATATCGCAGTAAACTTGGCTACGGCCGGCTGGCATCAATTTCCAAACTATACAAAAACTATTTTTTACTGGGGCAGAGCATTATTGACAAAGTAGTGCTGATGTCGGGTATTAAAAACAAGTTCAGCTTTAATTTTGATGGAGAAGAGAACCTGGTAAAAATTGCTGAACTGAAAAAAGGGGGCATTCTCCTTAGTGCTCATATCGGTAATTGGGATATTGCTGGGCATTTGTTTACCCGCCTGCAAACACCCATCAATATTGTTTTGTACGATGCCGAGCATGAGCAGATAAAAGAATATCTTGAGGGTGTTACCGGCAAGCGAAACGTAAATATCATCGTTATTAAAAATGACCTGAGTCATATTTACGCCATTAGCGATGCTTTTGCAAAGAACGAACTGGTTTGTATGCATGCCGACAGATTTTTACCCGGCAACAAAACAGTAACAACCGCTTTTTTAGGGCAAGATGCAAAGTTTCCGGTGGGTCCATTTTTGCTGGCAGCCACATTTAAAGTGCCAGTATCGTTTGTGTTTGCAGTAAAAGAAACAAAGCTGCACTATCATTTTTTCGCCAGCGAAGTAAAAGATTACAGCAGCTTAAGCAAAGACAGGCTGATAACCGAAATGTTGAACGACTATGCCACAGAAATGGAAACCAAATTGAAAAACTACCCCGAGCAATGGTTTAACTATTTTAATTTTTGGGAATAAACAAATAATGACAGCGATAGAAAACATAACCGACCTGATACCGCAAAAACCACCTTTTGTAATGGTAGATAAGTTGCTTAATTTTAGTGACGAAAATATCAGTACGAGTTTCAATATTAAGGATGATAATATTTTTGTAGAGAATGGAGTTTTTAGAGAACCGGGGCTTATTGAGAATATTGCACAAACTGCTGCTGCTAGGGCAGGATATATTGCCAAAACAGAAAACAAACCTGTATTGGTTGGATATATTGGAGCGGTGAACAATTTAGAGATTTTTTCTTTGCCTAAAATAGGCGATGAATTAATCACAGAGATAACTATTGAAAATCAAATTTTTGATGTGACATTAATATTCGGAAAAATAAGTTGTAATAATGAGCTTATTGCTCAGTGCAAGATGAAAATATTTATTAATCATCCCGATAGAAATCGGGATAAAAATCCCTAATCATGAAATGAGCCATACAAGGATTCTCTAAATATCGAAATGATTATAGGCGAATTCCTTATGGCAATTAATAAACAATAAAAATAAGCATATGAAACAGACAAAAAAATTTAACTGGCTGATTACCATTTTGTTTATGTTGGGCATCAGCACCCAATCTTTTTCGCAAACGTTAAATGAATTTTTTAACAACAGTGAGTTGAACCTTACTTATCTAGGCATTGATTTTACAAAAGCTCGGCTTATCAATGTAGCAGATGCTAATTCATTTGATATACGCAACAGGTTGTACGGTAGCATTAATGATTTGGTGGTAAATGAGCCTAAAAAATTTGATTTAGCAGGCGCTTTTCATAAAAGCAATGTAGGCAGTAATCTGTCGGCAGTGAGGGCAAGGAATGAAAAAATAAATGCAGAAGAAATTGTTTCTTCCAATACAGACGATTTTTACAGGCTGAAAGAAACAGATATTAGTGCGGCAGTAAAGGCGTTAAATATTGAAAAGAAGAATGGGATAGGTATGTTATTTGTAATGGAGGGAATGAAGAAAATGGATAAAAAAGGA
>JBKJPN010000204.1:0-65505 GCA_046595125.1 Ferruginibacter sp. | reverse complement strand
CAGCGGGAAGATGAGGAAAGCCTGGAAAATCCTGGTCAATATGTGCATCAGGATGATGTTGAACTTCTTCTTCTATTATCGGCTTTGATTTTTCATTCATATAAACAACATTTAGTTATCATTGATACATCCAGCGACCAATTATCGGCTAACATTATATCGATTGGCAATATTCAAACCTTACATGCAATGTAAATATGATCCTATTCGCCCTCATATTTGTTACACAATTATTGAAAAAGCTTACATCATCCACATATTCTTGTGCGTATCGGGCAACTAAACTTTGATTTGCCGTTTTACACAAAAAAAAATCATCCTTCCTGATATGGACGCTTTACAATATTTCAAGCTTCTTTTTGTAAATTAGCGCATGCGAATCAGTGCTTTTAAATATTTATCTCCTTCACTTATTTATGTGTTGGCTTGGTTTTCATTTACCGGCAATGGGTGGATTACCTGGAGCCCCATGCTGTATGCCTGGGTTTTAATGCCACTGGTCGAGCTTTTCATCAGCCCCGATAATAAAAACCTTACTGCAGCAGAAGAGGAACTGGTAAAAAAAGACAGTGTTTATGATTGGCTCTTGTATATTATTGTGATTTTGCAGTTTGGGGCATTGTTTCTCTTTTTAAACTCGATGAAAACAGGCAATCTACTATGGTGGGAAACAGCCGGCAGAATTTGCAGCATGGGCTTACTCTGCGGAACATTTGGAATAAACGTGGCGCATGAACTTGGCCACCGGGTTAATAAATATGAACAGTTTCTTGCTAAATCACTTTTACTCACATCGCTGTACATGCATTTTTTTATTGAGCACAATAAAGGACATCATAAAAATGTAGCAACGCCCGAAGACCCCAGCAGTGCTAGATTAAATGAACCTGTGTTTGTTTTCTATTTCCGTACCGTCATCTTCTCTTATATCTCTGCATGGAAAATTGCCAACAGCGACATGAGAAAAAAAGGCCTGCCCGTTTTACATTGGAAAAACGAAATGCTGCAGGCGCAAATCATTCAGCTATTATTTGTAACAGCCATTGTTTTTTTATTTGGGTGGATGATTACGCTATATTTTTTAATCGCTGCTACAATTGGATTTTTATTGCTTGAAACCGTTAACTACATTGAGCATTACGGTTTGCAACGCAGTCAACGGGAAGATGGAAATTACGAAAGAGCCATGCCACATCATAGCTGGAACAGCAATCATATTTTAGGAAGACTGATGTTATTTGAATTAAGCCGCCACAGCGATCATCATTATCTGGCCAGCAGAAAATATCAGATATTGCAACATCACAATGATGCTCCGCAGTTACCAACAGGCTACCCAGGCAGTATGATTCTGGCGATGGTACCGCCGCTTTGGTTTTATGTGATGAATAAAAAGATCAGGCAATTACAAAGCCAACCATAAATTTTCCGCTTATCCTTTTTATCTACACTAAATTAAACTGCTATGGTTTTTTATTTTAAATTTAGGATAGTTAAAAACTGCACGCTTTTTTTGTTCAACCAAATAACTGTATTATGAAATTGCCGAAACTGATTTTTTGCTGTACATTTTTACTCTTTGCTGAAAGTTCATTTTCTCAAACCATGTGGAAATATTTTACACCGGAGGATTTTGAAGTTCGCCGCAATAAGGTAATGGAAAAAATAGGCGATGGGGTTTTAATATTACAAGGGGCCGAATTACCGGAAGCTTATGTAAAATTCAGGCAGGATAATAATTTTTATTACCTCACTGGAGTTGAAGTACCCGATGCCGTTTTGATCATTGATGGAAAGACTAAAGAATCTGTTTTACTTGTGCCCGACATCACTTCGAAAGACATCAAAACAGAAGCGATTATAAAACCCGGCGATGAAGCGGCCGCCCTGTATAAATTTGACAGGGTAATTTCTAAAACGATGATGACAACAATATTGAACAGGAATTCATCCACCGGTCAGCCTTTTTATCTGCAATCAACTCCGCAAGAAACAACCGAAATGAGCCGAGACCGATGTATGATGACCCGGGTCAACCGCATAAACGACCCATGGGATGGTAGGTTATCAAAAGAAGTAACGTTCATTAATAAAATAAAAGAACGTTTTCCATCAACTACAATAAAAGATATCAGCCCTATATTGGACGAAATGCGCTGGGTAAAAGACAAAAAAGAGATTGCCGTTTTAAGAGAATGCGGCCGCATTGGATGTCTGGGCATTAATGAAGCCATTAAAGTTACCAGACCTGGTATTTATGAATACCAAACAGTGGCTGCCTGCAATTTTATTTATGAAGATATGGGTACTACAGGCCCTGCATATTATGCCATTGCTGCTGCAGGAGACAGAGGCCTAATCTGGCATTACAATGCAAACAATCATTTACTTGAACCCGGAACGGTTTTGCTGATTGATTATGCACCCGAAGTGAATTATTATGTTACCGACATCACCAGAACATGGCCAGTGCAAGGCGAGTTTACGGCTTATCAACTTAAAATGTACGACTGTGTAAAAGAAGCCCGAGCCGAAATTATAAAAGCTATGAAACCCGGCGTTACTGTAAACGACTTGAAAAAGATTGGTAAGGATGTATTTATAAAACATGGATTTGAAAAAAATTGGGTTGGAGGCATCGGACATTTTGTTGGCATGGCAGTACATGATGTTGGCCCATATGATAAACCATTTGTTGAAGGTGTTGTATTTAATGTAGAACCAATTTTGGAAGACAAAGAAAAAAAGATTCACATCAGGCTTGAGGATACTATTGTGATTACGGCAACGGGAGCTGAGAATCTAACACCACAATCGCCAATAGAACCTGCAGATATTTATAAACTGATGAAAGAAAAAGGCGTTGGCGAAAAATAATACTATCCGGTAATTTTTGAATTACCAAAATAGCTGTGTAACACTTCTGGCAAATCAATTCCATTTTCGGTTTGGTTATTTTCCAACAGACAAGCCATAATTCTTGGCAGTGCTAATGATGAGCCGTTTAATGAATGTACAAGTTGTGTTTTGCTGTCGCCGTCTTTAAAACGAATCTTCATGCGATTACTTTGAAAGGTTTCAAAGTTACTAACAGAACTTACTTCCAGCCATTTTTGCTGTGCCGCACTGTACACTTCAAAATCGTAAGTAAGAGCAGATGCAAAACTCATATCGCCACCGCACAATCTTAAAATGCGGTAAGGTAATTTAAGTGACTCCAATAATTTTTCAATATGGTCCACCATTTCTTCCAGCACTTCGTAACTCTTATCAGGATGAACTATCTGTACAATCTCAACCTTATCAAATTGATGAACCCTGTTCAATCCTCGTACATCGGCACCAAAACTTCCGGCTTCTCTTCTAAAGCATGGAGTATACGCTGTCATCTTTATCGGCAGGTCTGATTCCTTTACAATCTCATCACGGTAAATATTAGTAACCGGTACTTCGGCGGTTGGTATCATGTAAAATCCATCAGCAGGCATGTGGTACATCTGTCCTTCTTTATCGGGTAGCTGTCCTGTTCCATAAGCACTTGCTTCATTCACCATCAGCGGCGGTAAATATTCGGTATAACCCGCAGCAGTATTATAGTCTAAAAAATATTGAATTAACGCCCGTTGCAGTTTTGCGCCTTTCCCTTTAAATAAAGGGAATCCGCTGCCGGTAATTTTTGCACCGGTTTCAAAATCTACCAGATCGTATGTTTTTATCAAATCCCAATGGGGTACCGCAGTTGTCGGCAAAGTTGGTTTGGTTCCGCCTTCTCTTACCGTTTCATTTTCCTCGGGTGTTTTTCCTTTTGGTACAGATGTGTGGGGCAGGTTTGGTAACAAAATCAATTCATCATGCAATTGTTTTTCGGTGTCGGCAAGTTGCTGGGCAAGATTTTGTAAAGAAGTTTTGTGAGCAGCTACTTCTTGCTTTTTATTTTCGGCAGCTTCTTTTTCACCTTTTGCCATCAGCATACCAATTTCTTTGCTGGCCGCATTAATGCCCGCCTGCAAAGCTTCGGTTTCGGTTTTTAACTTACGAACTTGTTCATCTGCCTCCAGTAATTTATCTACCACCGATAAATCGGTAATGTTTTTAACCGCTAATTTTTCTTTCACTAAGTCCGTGTTCTGCCTGATATAACTGATCTGTAACATGTATCTTAAAAAATTTTGCCAAAGATACAATTTGCAACCTTTATCATAATCTTCGCATAATAAGTTCCCCCTTTAGGTTCCCTGCCAAGGGAAAGAACGTAGTTCGATGGGGTTTCTTTTTTATATTTGCACAATGCAACACCTACAAGAAGATTTACAGGTTCGCTGGCTTAAACTCCGTATCAAATTAAAAGAACGCTTCGGCATTAAGCCCGATATGGACGGCATTCTTTTTCTCATCGGCATACAGGAACTGGGCAGCGGCAAGCAAGAATTCAGCAAAGAAGAAAAACAAGACCTGATGCATATTGCCGTTTGCACAGTACTAGCGCTGAGCGGTTATTATGTAAACGAAGGAAACGACGAAGAAGGCTGGCCCCACTTTAAACAGTTACAACCATTACCGGGTTTTATTATGATTGAACAGGAAAATTTCTTAAAAGACCATATCTTACTTTATTTTAAAAATCAAAATTTTATAGACTAAATATTTATGACAACAATGAAATCATTAATTGCAGTGATTGCAATTACTTTAGGCAGTCTTTCGCTCCATGCGCAAACAAAACCATTAACCAAACCTGTAATCAAACCTGCCGCTCCTGTAGTAAAGAAAACAACCACTGCTAAACCGGTGGCTAAAAAACCAGTTACTACGGTAAAGCCAATAGTTAAACCTACAGTTGCCGTTAAAATTCCTGGAATAAGAGTAAAAGTTACGACCGATTCGGGTGTAATGATTATCCGCCTGTATGATAAAACACCGCTGCATCGTGATAATTTTAGCAAACTAGTTGGTCAAAAGTTTTTCGACAGCTTGTTATTTCACCGCATTATTCAAGGATTTATGATTCAAGGCGGCGACCCAATCAGCAAAAATGCCATGCCGGGGCAACAGCTTGGAAACGGTGATGTAGGTTATTTAGTACCCGCCGAATTCGACACTAGCTTGTTTCATAAAAAAGGAGCATTGGCTGCAGCCCGTACTGGCAATCCCGAAAAAGCAAGCAGCGGATGTCAGTTTTATATTGTACAAGGTAAAATCTGGACCGACGAAGAATTGAACATGTTTGAAATGCAAAGAGGCTTTAAATATTCGCCAGCACAAAGGAAATTATATAAAACCGTAGGAGGAACCGCTCAATTAGACATGAATTATACTGTATTTGGGGAAGTGGAAAGCGGCTTTGAGGTAATCGACAAGATAGCTTCGGCTCCAAAACAATACGGCGATCGGCCAGTTGGCGATATTCGCATGTATATGGAGCTGATAAAGTAAAACGACATATCACTTCGGTCTAAAATCCTTATTTTGCACCCGATTCAGTTAACTTCAAACTAGATAAAATGAATTTTCCAGAGAACTTACGCTACACCAAAGACCACGAATGGGTTTCATTAGAAGGTAATATTGCCACTATTGGCGTTACCGATTTTGCTCAACGTGAGCTGGGTGATATTGTTTACATTGATGTAACATCAAAAGGAAAACCGCTAGCTGCCGAAGAAATTTTTGGTACTGTTGAAGCAGTTAAAACAGTAAGCGATCTTTTCTTACCAGTTGCAGGTACTGTTACCGAGGTTAATCCGAAATTGGATGCCCAACCCGAGTTAGTAAACAGCGATCCTTATGGCGATGGTTGGATGGTTAAGATGACCGTAGATAACCCGACAGATGTTGAAGCCCTGATGGATGCTGCAGCTTACACAGCTTCTGTAGGATAGAATTTTCTCTATGAATAATCAATCGGTTATAAAAAAATTTATACCAGGCATTGCCTGGTTTTTTCTTGTGTTGATATTACTTTGCCTGCCCGGCAGCGATATGCCCGAAATTGAAAGCTGGTTGAGCGCTTTTTTAGATGCTATCTATTTTGATAAATGGGTGCATGCAGGTTTGTTTTGTGTACTTACATTTTTATTTATTTACCCAGTTACCAAACTTATACTACCGCTTGCTATTAAAAAGAACACCGCCATCAAAATTGCCATTGCAGCCTGTATTTGGGGCATTACTACCGAGTTTATGCAGAAATTCTTTATTCCACAACGCGACTTTGATCTTTTAGACTGGGCGGCCGATAGCTTTGGAATTCTAATCGCTTATATCTTTTGTTATAAAAAATATTTACTTCGGCAATAAACCGCACATTAAATTATTACTATGTGCGGCTTCAAAAAAAATTAATATTATTTTGCACTTATAGTTATAAAGGTTTACATTAGTATAAAATTTGTACTAATGAGAGGTACCCCCCCCCCCCGATTCTTCTCTCGTTGCAAACTGCAACCCTTCCTTCCTACCAAAGGTTCGGCTTATCTCATAAATCACTATCAACCTCCTTAGCTTTCATTTTATTGCCTACGTAAATCCCTGCCAAAAGATAAACCAGTCAAGCATGTGTATTAGTCATATTTAATAATCACTAAAACACACAAAATGAAAGCAATAAATTTCTTAAAACTGATAATAGCCCTCACTGGCATAATTCTTTTTACATTTGTATTAAAGAGTTGTAAAAAATCGAATGATGTTTTGCCCGATAAAGACCCGGCAACGATTATAGCCGATGTTAAAAAAGCCATTCAGCAAAAATATGGCGATATATCTGCAGGCTTTGTTTATCCGGTTAATAAAACAGCAGCAGCAATTTTTTATAAAAATGCAACCGGTAATATGGTAAAATTATATGACTACAGTTCATCTCTATTAAACAGGCCTTGTGTAAACTGCAGCCAGACCAGTAACCCTGCGGACTTGACAATTATTTATACATTGGATTATGTACAACGCTTTTACATGTGCGAAAACAGCACCCAAAGCGATATAACGGCTAAATGGACGGTGAGTGTACCATTTAGTATTGTAGCTACACCCAATTCATATGGAAAGGTTAAACTTACACCAACAAGTGGCCCTGCGGTTGAATTAAATACACAAAACGGCACCAGTAATTTTATTGTAACATATTTGGGGCCTGCCTGTTTTAATAATAAGCTCTACGAAATTACCTACAAATTTACCGGCGTATCTAACAGCGATTTGCTTAGCGGTACAACATTAGATGCCTTTATAAGCCTTGAGAATGACTACTCTCTGTTGGGCTATACTGCATCCTCTGGCTATGTTAGTGCTCCATCATTTAGCCAGGACCCATACCTTCCCTGTAACAGGATAGATAAGATGTACGTAAATCCAAATACGGGGCCTAGTAATTGCGCTACGGCAGCAGGTAACTATATTTTGTGCTCACCACCATCTGGTTTAAATGTTATTGATTATCATCAGGTGGAGTACAGAGCTGTAAACCATTCCACTAGTTTCTTATGGGATGATCAAACAAGCAGCGTGTATTGGGGCCAACCAACTGGCACTGGCACCGGTGACCCCGCATTAAATCCTTCTACCGGTGTGTCGAATTTAGTACAAATGACCCCTAGTAGTGGCACGTGGCTGGTAAGATATAGAAATGTAAAAACCTCAGTTTGCGATATAATTAATCCTCTGCCGGGGGTGCCCCGGGTGGTACATGGCCAAATTCTGCCCTTTGGATTACCGAAATATGGATTTTATAATTTACTAGCAGTAAGAGCTACAGATCTTAGGCCTGTAGCTCTTACTTTTATATGAAAATAAAAACCATACTCATACTATCCTTTTTGTTTTTAACCGTTACAACTTACGGTCAACAACCCTTTTGTGCCGATAGCAGCATAAGAATAAAATACACTTTTGGAGCAAACGGTGCTGCGTTGTTTAATAACCCCGATACTTCAGGAATAAATATTTTTACAGGCGAAATTGTACCAATTAATCCTGCTACTGGCATTGCGTTATTAAAAACAACATGGGGTGATAGCATAGTTTGGTCGAAAAAAATAAGCCTTAACGGAACAAGCCGCAATAGTTTTCCTTTTCCTGATGGGTCGATTTTATGCACAGGATATTTTGGGGCGTCGGCAAACAGTGAATTGCTTCTATGCAAACTAAACAGCAATGGAAATGTACAATGGGCTAAGCGTATTCAACTCAGCCAAAATCATTTATCTTATCAATATGTTTCCCGCAGTTCAATAAAAAATGTTTTTCTTACAAATAATGCCATTTATGTAAATGCTATATTTAATTTTAACTCAATACAAACTAATAGCTACTACAATGTAATTACAAAATTAAACCTCGATGGTAATATTATATGGAGCAAAGGTTTTAGGATACTGTCGCCTAAAGTTGGAGCCGTTATTGATGCCCCGGTGTTCTATAATAATTCCGTTGTATTCGTCGCCAATGTTGCTGAATTTCCGGGAGGAGTTTTAACTGACGCCTACACAACACTCACCAGATTAAATGATACTGACGGAAGTGTAATTGAGGGCTATGCATACAAAACAATTACTGATACTTTAATAAAGGGAGCCACAGCAACTTTTATGAATCTAAATCCCGACAACAGCCTTTCCCTTACCGGAACTGTTGCAGTATTGGATATTTTCGGTAATATAGGTGGCTCTAATATCCTTTTTAATACAAGAATCAATGAGACGCTGCAACCTAGGCATAATTTTTATTACAGGAATACTATTCCGCTTGAAGCTACAGAGTTCTATTACGATTTTAATAACCAACAGCAACATACTGTTTTATCGCAGAGTGCATTAAACCGCTACAATAAATATTTTATAACTTTTAATAAAAATGATGAAGTACAGCGGAGTCGTGAATTTATTGTTCCTTCCAATTTTCCGTCTATATTTAGGACTTCTGTAAATATCGATGATAAACAAAACCTACATTTTATCTATCATAACCTACAGGCTGGTAAAACAATAACCGAATATGTCCGGATAAGTAATTTTGCACCGTCAAACACCTTGGGTTGCGTGGGTAAAGATACCAGCATACTTAGCCGCTGCCCTTTTGGACTCAGCAGGCAACCTTTTGTTTGGGATGAAGTACAAACCGATTTAATTACCGCTATTGATGTGCCTTATACGGAAGACACTGCCATTGTTACCAAAGAATTGGTTTGCAAAATTGTAAGCCGTTGCGATAGTTTAAAAATAACCGGCCCTGCCAATGTATGTGTGGGCCAGCCGGTTCGTTACAGCCTTACCCGTAACAACGGCTGCTTTAAAAATGCAGACTGGCTTATGGATACCGCCCTTGTTACTATTATAAACACCGAAGGCGACAGCGCCATCACCATCAGTTTTAAAAAACCATTTACCGGTTTTTTACATGCCGCCCTAACGGATTGTGTGGTTAAAGACAGTTTACCCGTTAAAGCGGTAGCACCGTTGCCAAAACCATTAATTAACCGTACCGACAGCGTACTGTGCCCCGGCAAAACTTTGCTGCTTACCGCCAATAACGGGTTTACCAATTACCTGTGGCAAAACAGCAGCCCCGGCCAGCAGCTTACGGTAAATACCGCCGGGCAGTACCGCATTACCGCATCCGACAGTTGCAACAACCCTGTTGCCGATAGTATCACCGTAACGTTCTCAGATACAACCATGACGGTTATACCCAGCCAAACCATTTGTTTATACGATACAGCAGTTATTACCCTGCCAGCCGATGTAACCAATATTGTTTGGCAACCAACAGTCAATACCATGCTGCGTAATAACAGCTTAATAGCATACCCTTCTCAAACAACATTGTATAATATTACCGCCGAGCGGCAGGTTAATTGCCCCATCAGCAAAACCAGCCAGGTGGTTATAAAAATTTGTCCGCAAACCATTTTTATACCAAATGCTTTTACACCCAATAACGACCGTAAAAACGATATATTTAAACCCGCCATAAGCCAAACGCTTTTATTATATCAATTTATTATTTACAACCGCTATGGTCAAGTAGTTTTTGAAACCAAAAATCAATCAACCGGCTGGGATGGAACCTTTAAAGGAACCAATCAGCCCGCTGGCGGCTATATGTATCAATGCCAGTACCGTTTTATCGGCAAAAGAGAAGAACTGGAAAAGGGTTATTTTATACTCATCAGGTAGGCCGCACAAGTTTCAAAACCGTTTCATTACCTTTGCCTATGCTTAACACAGAGAACATGGAGTACAATACTACCAGGAACTTTTTAATCATGAGAGAATATGGCAGACATATTCAGAAAATGGTTGAATACCTGCTAACTATTGAAGACAAAGAAGAAAGACAGCGCAATGCCTACGCCGTTATTGAACTGATGGGTTTTTTAAATCCGCATTTAAAAAACGTAGAAGATTTCCGTCATAAATTATGGGACCATCTTTTCCTTATCAGCGATTTTACGCTGGATGTAGAAAGCCCTTATCCCATCCCCACACGGGAAACCTTAAAGGCCAAACCCGAGCGTTTGGCTTATCCAAAAAGATATCCAAAATTTAATCACCTGGGTAAAAATATTGAAGTGGTGATTGACAAGGCACTTAAAGAAGAGAACCCCGAAAAGAAACAAGGCTTTGCCAATGCAGTTGCTTATTATATGAAACTTACGTACAGCAACTGGCATAAAGAATTGGTGCATGATGATAATATTCAATCGGAATTATCTGCAATGACAAAAGGCGAACTTGAGTTTAACAACCGTCCGTTTGTAAAACACCGCACCGATAACCGTGATGAAATTAATGATTACGGCAAACGCACTGGCAGCAATAACTATCGTAAAAATTATGGCACCCGCAGTAGTAGTGGTGGTGGCCGTGATAACCGCGGTGGCAACGATAGCCGTGGCGGCAACAATAACCGCGGTGGAAATGATAACCGAGGTGGCAACCGTGATAACCGGGGTGGCAACGATAACCGTGGTGGAGGCAATGACAACAGGAGTAACAACCGGAATTTTAAAAAGCGCTATTAACGGCCCCTCCTATCCTCCCCGAAGGGGAGGGATATGGAGAAGAACGATATTTATGAACTCCGGAGTTTTCGGAGTTTTTTTTATGTACGTTTACTATTATTAGAACAATTGCCAAAATATTGATGAAAAAAAATAAGTATGCAATCATTTGAAGTTAGAGGCGGAAAAAAATTATCGGGTGAGATTACACCACAAGGGGCCAAAAACGAAGCGCTGCAGATTATCTCTGCCGTTTTGTTAAGCGCCGAAGAAATTACCGTTAAGAACATTCCCGATATTGTTGATGTAAACCTGCTGATTGAACTGCTGGGCGAAATGAAGGTGAAGGTTAATAGAGTCAGCAGAGATACCTGTATTTTTAAGGCCGATGATGTGGATGTGGATTATTTGCACAGCGAAGCTTACCATAAAAAAAGTGGCAAACTGCGTGGCTCCGTAATGCTGGCCGGACCTATGCTGGCCCGGTTTAAAAAAGCTTTTATACCCAAACCCGGTGGCGATAAAATTGGCCGCCGCAGGCTAGATACACATATTATTGGTTTCGAAAAACTGGGCGCTTCTTTTGAATATGATACCGATGATGGATTCTTCCATTTAAATACAACCGGATTAAAAGGAGCTAATATTGTTTTAGACGAACCCAGTGTTACCGGCACGGCTAATATTTTAATGGCGGCTTCTATGGCCAGCGGCACCACTACTATTTACAATGCTGCCTGCGAACCATATTTACAACAGCTTTGCCGCATGCTGAACCGCATGGGTGCAAAAATTAGTGGTGTGGGCAGCAATATGCTTACCATCACCGGTGTAGATTCTTTGGGTGGCACCCAACACAGCATGTTGCCCGACATGATTGAAGTGGGTTCATTCATTGGCCTTGCGGCCATGACCCAAAGTGATATCACGATCAAAAATGCAGGTATTGAACATTTAGGCATAATACCAGAAAGATTTAAACAGCTTGGTATTCAAATGGATTTTAAAGCTGATGATATTCATATTCCTGCACAGGAAATTTATGAAATTCAAAAATATATGGATGGTGGCGTGCTTACCGTTTACGACCATCCATGGCCAGGTTTTACGCCCGATTTATTAAGCATTATTTTAGTAACCGCTATACAAGCAAAGGGCAGTGTACTTATTCATCAAAAAATGTTTGAGAGCCGTTTATTTTTTGTAGACAAACTGATTGACATGGGCGCCCAAATCATCCTCTGCGATCCTCATCGTGCGGTTGTTATTGGTTTGGAACGTGAACAGCAATTGCGTGGGATAACCATGAGCAGCCCGGATATACGTGCCGGCGTAGCTTTGCTGATAGCAGCTTTAAGTGCGCAGGGAAAAAGCACTATTCAAAACATTGAGCAGATAGACAGAGGTTATCAAAACATTGACGCAAGGTTACTGGCATTGGGTGCCGATATTAAAAGAATTTAATCCTGATGAAGGTTTTAAAACATATTCCGTTGGTTTTGCTGGCTGTAATTATAATCAGTTCCTGCCAAAACAAAACAGTTCAACTGCTCACCAAAAAATGGGATTGTGTGCAGGTAGATAATATTGTGCCGCCCGATACCAGATTCCAGTCGAAACAGGATTCGCTTAATGCCGAACAACTTAAAACGGTGCTGCAATCTATCAGCTGGACCTTTAAAAACAATATGCGTTACGAATGTGCCGTTGGCAGCAGGGTTACCGTAAAAGGCAAATATCAATTGTTAGAAGCTGATAAAATTTTGATCCTCACATCCGAAACAAAAAATAATATTAATAGGTATATCATTAATACCCTCACCGAAAATGATTTGGTTTTAAGTGGAAGTGCCGAAAACAGTAAAGTAATTTTGCATTTTAAACCAAACTAGATAAATAAAAATTAAGTAGTTTCTTTGCACATGGACAATCCAGAACAGAAAATTATTATCATCACTGCACCCTCCGGTGCCGGTAAAACTTCCATTACCCGGCATCTGATGAAAACCTTTCCGCAACTGGCTTTTTCGGTATCAGCAGCAACCAGAAGCCCTAGAGCTAACGAAAAAGATGGCGTTGATTATCATTTTATGAGTACCGAAGCATTTCAAACAAAAATTCAGCACAACGAATTTGTTGAATGGGAAATGGTGTACGAAGGGAAATATTACGGCACGCTTAAATCGGAAATGGAACGCATCTGGAACAACAATAAAATTCCGGTGCTAGATATTGACGTGAAAGGTGCCATTCATGTGCAGCAGCAGTACCCAAACAGTTCGCTTAGTATTTTTATACAGGCGCCTTCCATTGATGAACTGAAGAAAAGACTGGAAAGCCGCGGCACCGAAACTGCCGAATCGCTGGCTGCCAGAATTAACAAAGCATCATTCGAACTTTCTTTTAAAGACCATTTTAATAAAACTGTTACAAACGATATTTTAGAACCTGCCTGTGCCGAAGCTGAGGCCATTGTTGCCGGCTTTATTACGGCATAAAACCCGTTTAAAAACTCTTTCTTATTTTTAGATATGGAATGGATAGCTTTCTTCGCCCTTATTGTTGCTTTGTTACTGATTGGTTTTCTTGCTGGCATAGAGATCGCCTTCACGTCGGCCAATAAACTTTCTATTGAATTAAACAGAAAGCAGGGAACCAAAAGTGGTAGAATTTGGGGCAATTACGCCGATCATCCTGCAAAATTTATTGGCACGGCACTGGTAGGCATAAACTTGGCTTTTGTGGTGTATGGCTTGCTGGTAGTTGATATGCTGTCGCCACTGTGGCTTGCTATAAAATCTTTTTTGCCACCCATTTTTAAAAATTTTGTTGACTACATCAAACTTCTGGTAGAAACCCTAGCCGCCACCTTCATCGTACTGATTGTCGAGTTTTTCTTCAAAGCATTTTTCAGGGCAAGAAATAGCAGTATACTTAGTTCGGGTTTAATCAGCGGTATTGTACAACTATTTTACTGGTTGTTTTCGTCCATCAGCGCTTACCTGGTAAGTTTTTCTGAATGGATACTGAAATACATCATTAATCTGAAGATTGACCATAAAAAAGACATGTTCAGCAAAGTGGACCTGGAGCATTTTATGCAACAAAGTAAACATCATGAGGAAGAAGACAGCAGTGTGTTAAACAAAGAATTATTTGAAAATGCCTTATCGCTCAGCGAAACAAAACTGAGGGAATGTCTGATACCACGCAAAGAAATTGAAGGCGTAAAATCAGATACGTCCATCGCAGATGTAAAAGCAAAATTCATTGATACACACCTGAGCAAATTGGTTGTTTACGATGAAAATATCGATAATATAACCGGTTATATTCACCAGCTAGACCTATTTAAACAACCGGCAACTGTTAGCGAAATCTTGTTGCCCATTCCTACAGTGCCCGAAAGCATGAACGCGACCGACCTCATGAATAAATTCAGCAAAGAACGAAAATCAATTGCTTGGGTTATTGATGAGTTTGGCGGTACGGCAGGTATTGTAACCATGGAAGACCTGCTGGAAGAGATTTTTGGTGAGATAAGAGATGAACACGATACCGAAGAGTTTGTTGACAAGCAACTGGCAAGCAATGAATTTATTTTTAGCGGCCGTGTGGAACTGGATTTAATTACAGAAAAATACGGACTGATTTTTCCGGAAGATGAAGACACGGAAACTTTATCGGGCTACATAATAAAGCACCACGAGCAAATTCCAAAACTAAAAGAGCATATCATCATTGGAAATTTTGAAATTGATATTTTAAATGTAAGCGACACCCGAATTGAAATGGTAAAGCTTAAAGTGCTTAAATAGCGAATTGTTTTTTCCTCTCTTATTTTATTTACATGATTATTGCTGTTAATACTAGGTTACAAAAAAATCAACAGCCGGATGATTATGAAATTTTTTTGTTCAGTAGCCTGAACCAATTAAGTAAGAATTATCCGCAGCATCAGTTCATCTATATATTTGACAAGGCTTTTGATGAAAAACTGATTTTTCCCAAAAACGTACAACCCGTTATAGCGGGGCCACAAACCAGTAACAGTCTGCGTTTGCAGTACTGGCTTAATTTTAAATTACCCAAAGTACTACGCCAACACAAGGCCGATGTTTTGTTAAGCCTGGAAGGTATCTGCAGCATGCGTACGAAAAAACCGCAGTGTATGGTAACAATCGATTGGGGGTTTTTGGAGCAACCGCCAACGATGAAAAAATGGCTGGCAGGGTTTTACAAAAAGTTTACACCACTTTTTCTGGAAAAAGCGAAAGCACTTGTTGCCATTTCCGATTACAGCCATAACATACTAACCAATCAGTATAAAATAAACAATGAAAAAATAGATTTAATTCATTTTGGCGTTGATGAAATTTTTAAACCCATTGATTGGGAAGAAAAAGAAAGCATCAAAGAAAAATACACTGATGAGAAAGCCTATTTTTTATTCAGCGGAAGTATAGATGACCGCAGCAATTATTTAAATCTACTAAAGGCTTTTTCTTTTTTTAAAAAGCGATTGAAGTCAAATATGGTGTTAGTCTTTGCCGGTAGTGCAAATGATCAATTTAAAAAAGACCTTAAAACTTATAAGCTGCGGAACGACGTAAAACTGCTGGAAAATTTATCGCCCATTGAGCTTTCAAAAATAACCGCAGCGGCATACGCCGTAGTTTATCCTGTTATTTATACTGATTTGGCTATTGCTCCCCTGCAAGCCATGCAAAGTCAAATTCCCGTCATCTGTTCAAATACTGGAGCCCTACCCTCCATTTGCGAAAAAGCAGCGTTATACTGTAACCCCGCTGATATAAACAGCATTGCCGAAAATATGATGCGGGTTTATAAAGATGAAGAAATAGCCAAAGCGCTTGTGGAATCAGGTAAAACGCAAATTAAAAAGCATAACAGCGCCAAAGCAGTCGAAATGTTGATGCAATCCATTCAAAAGGCATACAATAATTAATTTCAGTTAAATTTGCGGTTCACAAATAATCCGGTATTGGATAAATAATAATATGAATCAATCTACCATAAAAATCGACGTTTTACTAGACCCCAATAAAGTACCCGAGCAGATAAACTGGATTGCCAGCGACAGTACCGCCAATATGGTGCAAAAAGCCAAAGCTATGAGCGTTGCATTTTGGGATGGCACCGATAAAACCGCCCTGCGGATTGACTTGTGGACAAAAGACATGATGGTAGATGAGATGGCCGATTTTTATTACCAGATGCTGATGAGCATGGCCGATACTTTTAAAAGAGCCACCCAGCAGCAGGAAATGAGCGACGACATGAAAAAATTTGCGAAAGAATTTTTTGATAAGTTTAGAGCGATACAGATGAAGGAGCAAAAGTAGCTATAAGAAGTTAGCTGTTAGCCGTTAGCGGGGTTCAAAAGCTGATGGCTAAAGGCTAATAGCCAACAGCCAATAAATAAAGACTTAAACACTAAAAGAAAACCACTATGAATTTAGAAACACAGATAATGACCGAAATGAAAGAGGCCATGAAAGCTAAGAACGAAGGGGTTCTGCGAGCCTTGCGTGCTATTAAAGCCGAAATTATTAAGGCCAAAACCGACCCCGGTGCTGGTGGTACCATTGACGAAGCTACCGAGCAAAAATTTTTACAAAAGATGATGAAGCAGCGCAGAGATTCGCTAGATATTTTTGAAAAGCAGGGTCGTGAAGACCTGGCAGCAAAAGAAAGAGAGGAGATGGCTGTTATAGAAAAATTTCTGCCCAAACAATTAGATGAAGCAGCATTGAAAACAATTATTCAACAAATCATCACCGAAACCGGCGCTTCTAATCCTGCCGATATGGGCAAAGTAATGGGCGTAGCCAGCAAACAATTAGCGGGCAAAGCCGATGGAAAGGTAATCAGCAATATCGTTAAGGAAATACTGGCTGGATAGATTTTGCTATATTGAGGTTATAAAGCTTACCAATGTTTATAGACCTGATATTTGCGGTGTTCATGATCATGGCCCTTTTTAAAGGCTACCAAAAAGGATTAATCATTGCCTTGTTTTCCATTATTGCCTTTATTGTAGGATTGGCGGCAGCATTAAAGTTATCGGCTCTAGTAGCCGATTATCTTAAAGACAGTATCAACATCTCTGCTAAATGGCTCCCCTTTATTGCTTTTGCTTTGGTATTTTTTGGAGTGGCTCTTTTGGTACGGCTCGGTGGTAAATTGATCGAAAAAGCATTTCAGGTTGCGTTGCTGGGCTGGGCAAACCGAATTGGCGGTATCTTGTTATATGCTGCACTGTACACGATTATCCTTAGTATTTTTATTTTTTATGCTGAGAAGCTACAGTTGCTGCAACCGGCAACCATACAATCATCGGTAACGTACCATTTTATACAGCCTTGGGGACCCAGAGTAATGGATAGCTTTGGCAGCATTATCCCATGGTTTAAAGATATGTTTACCCAGTTGGGAGATTTTTTCAATGGCCTCTCAAACAAAATGCAGCATTAATTTCAGCCATTATCTTATTTAACGTAATTTTAGCCTCAATCAACGGTTTAATGTGGAGATATTAATTGATTTTGGTCACATTGAATTCGCCATAATTATCACGGTTGATAAACAACTTTAACTTATGGCTCATTTCATAACTTTAAGATTGAGTTAGCGGTTTATATTATTAATTAGTTTTTAGGGATGAGTTACGAAATAAAACAAGACGGAAAATTTAGATTTATTGAAGAAGGCGATGGTGAACCGCTGATGCTGCTGCATGGACTTTTTGGTGCCCTCAGCAACTTTCAGTTTCTCATTGAGCATTTTCGTAAAACCAATAAGGTTATAGTTCCGCTGTTACCTTTATTGGAACTTGATTTGCTGCACACTTCGGTTGGCGGTTTACAAAAATTTGTGCATCGCTTTATTGAGCATCGCAATTATAACGATATTCATTTACTGGGCAACTCGCTGGGCGGCCATGTGGCGCTGGTGCACATTTTAAAACAACCCGAACGCATCAAATCAATCACACTTACAGGCAGCTCTGGCTTATTTGAAAACGGCATGGGCGATACTTATCCCAAACGTGGCGATAAAGAATATATCCGCAAAAAAACCGAGCTCACTTTTTATGATCCCGCCATGGCGACCGAAGAATTGGTGAATGAAGTTTTTGAAATCACCAACAATCGCATGAAAGTGATTAAAATTATTGCGCTGGCAAAAAGCGCCATCCGCAATAATTTGGGTGAAGAGTTAAATCAAATCAAACAACCATCCTGCCTCATTTGGGGAAATAATGATACCATTACTCCGCCCTTTGTGGCCAAAGAATTTCACAGGCTGATGCCAACCAGCGAATTACATTTTGTAGATAAATGCGGCCATGCACCTATGATGGAAGTGCCCGAAGAGTTTAACCGGCTGCTGGATGCGTTTTTAACAAAATTAAAAACGCCCGCTGCAACAATTTAGAAGATTAAGTTGTCTATATACTTTTACACATTGGTACTCCGTTATAATATTGGCTGTTGCTAACCTAAACCAGTTATATGTTAACCATCGACCTCATTAATAACAATATTCCCCGTTTACAGCTTAAAGATTCGGTAGGCAAAGCATTGGGGCTTATTGGCGATTTCAGAGTAACTCACTTACCAGTGGTGGAAGATGAAAAATTTTTAGGCTTGGTAAGCGAAGATGATTTGCTAGACCAGGAAGAACCAAAAATGCCCATCGAATTAATGCAGGATTCTTTTATACATGCATTTGTGCATGATAATGAACATTTTTTAAATGCCGTAACCTGCAGCAATCAAATTGATAGTACAGTTGTACCTGTACTAAACGAAGAGCATGAATTAATGGGTGTGATAACAACCGATAATTTATTAAAAACACTGGGCAATTTTGCTGGCACCAACGAAATAGGCGGCATTATTGTACTAGAGATGGAGCGTAGTCAGTTTGCCATTTCCGAAATAAGCCGTTTAGTGGAAAGCAACGATGCCACCATACTCCATTTAAACAGTACAATACATCCCGAAACCGGCATGCTTACTGTAACCCTGCACATCAACAAAAAAGAAATATCTGCCATTGTAGCAACTTTTGAGCGGTACGAATTTGATGTTATCTATTATTTTGGTAACGAAAAATTTGAAAATGAAATTCACAGCAACTACCGCCACCTGATGAATTACCTCGATATTTAACCGTTGCGGTATCTTTTCCCCGATAGTATTAACTTACTGATTGTAAAGCAAAGTATTTGCCTGATGAATAATTTGAAAAAGATAGGCTGGTGCGTTTTTATTTTACTCTTAACAGGACAACTATATGCTCAAAAGAATACAACATTAAAAACCCCCGATTTTACTTTTGTTGATACTGCTTTGTTTGCAAACAATACTGGCAAAAAAGTATGCATAAAAAACCTAGAAGTTATCGGCACCAAAAAAACCAAGATATTTATTGTTTACCGGGAGATACAATTTAAAGCAGGTGATTCGATACTGATACCCGATTTGCAAAAAGAAATGGAACAGGCACGGTTTCAGGTTTACAACACCACCCTTTTTAATGAAGTTAAGTTTGAACTGGTAGCCATTGATGCTTTCAATATAAACATTAATGTAAAAGTTTTAGAGCGTTGGTACTTGTACCCTGTTCCGCAATTTAAATGGATTGATCGTAATTTTAACGAGTGGTGGAAAACCTACAACCACAGTTTACAAAGAGTAAACTATGGCGTAAAGTTTGTGCACTACAATCTCAGTGGCCGGCGTGACCAGTTACGCATCTACCTGATAAATGGTTACTCCAGGGATATTTCTTTCAGTTACAATGCACCTTATAGCAACAAAGCACTAACCGACGGATTCTTTGTAGGCGCTGGTTACAGCCAAAAAAGAGAGTTACCTTTTAAAACCAGCTACAAAGATTCACTGCTTTTTTATCCCATTGATTCAACTACAAGAGCCAAAGCCGAATTTGTTTTTAAAAGCTGGTACATTAACGCAGGTTATACCATCAGAAAAGGCTTATTCCGAAAGCATATTTTTTCTGCCAGTTACAGCCACATAACCATTGCCGATTCGGTGATTAATAAAAAATACAACTCCAATTATTTTGGCGATTCGGTAAGTTCAAAAGGAATTGTTGAGTTAAATTATGTACAGCAATATGCCAATGTAAACAACAGCTCTTATCCTTTAACAGGTAAAACAGGTTTTCTTGCCATTAAAAAGATGGGGTTAGGTTTTACTGGTGGCGTTAATATGCTCTCTGTTGAAGCTGGTTACAATAAATATGATGCACTTGGTAAAAACTGGTACAGCAGTATTCAGTTAAACGGAAAAATAAAACTTCCCTTTAACCAGGCTTATATAAACCAACGTGGGCTTGGTTATGGTGAAAATTACCTGCGTGGATTGGAGTACTATGTTATAGATGGTGTAACATCGGGACTTATAAAAACCACGCTTAAGAAAAAACTGATTGCGTTTAACGTACCCTTTCCTTTCTTTCCAAAAATTTTAACAAAAATACCGTTTACCATTTTTGCAAAAACCTATGCCGATATGGGTTATGTATATACAAAGGATATTTACAAAACAAACCTCAGCAACCGTCTCTTATATTCTGGCGGATTTGGCATAGATATACTTACCTTGTACGATATAAACCTTCGTTTTGAATACAGCTTTAACCAGTTAGGCCAAAACGGTTTATTTTTGCATAATCAATCAGGTTTTTAATTAATAACAAAATGTATAATTCTCCGCCAGTTGGCGGAGATAGGGGTATGAAAATAGCAATCTACAGCCGGGGTATCGAGAATAATCAGCATCAGGATATTATACGCCTGTTAGATGAACTTGCCCTCAGTGGTGTGGAACTAGTTTTTTACCAGGATTTTTTCAACCAGTTTTATTCTGCTATCAATTCAAAAGCAAAATATTCAACCTTTAATTCATCGAAAGATCTGGATCAAAATATAGATTTTATCATCAGCTTAGGTGGCGATGGAACACTACTGGATACAGTTACCTTGGTAAAAGACAGCGGCATTCCCGTAGCCGGTATCAATTACGGCAGGCTGGGATTTTTGGCAAACATTGGTAAGGAAGACTTGCATATGGCCGTAGAAGCGCTTGTAAACCGCACGTATGTACTTGATAAAAGAACACTGCTGCATTTAGATTCTGATATTCCTTTGTTTGATAATGCGCCTTATGCATTGAATGAATTTACGTTGCACAAAAAAGATTCCTCCCCCATGATTAAAATTCACACATACCTCAATGGTGAATTTTTAAATACCTATTGGGCCGATGGATTAATTGTATCCACTCCAACTGGCTCCACAGGTTATTCATTGAGCTGTAATGGCCCTGTTGTCTTCCCTGATAGTGGCAGTTTTGTAATTACGCCGGTATCGCCACACAATTTAAACATACGTCCCATAGTAGTTCCAGATAACAATATTATTTCTTTTGAAGTAGAGGGCCGCACCGATGGATTCCTCTGCACGTTAGATAGCCGCCGTGAACTTGTAACCAAAGAAATTCAGCTCGCAGTTAAGAAAGAAAGTTTTGGCCTTAACCTTATTCGCTTGAACGAAAATAATTTTTTACAAACGCTGCGTAATAAGCTGAGTTGGGGATTGGATAAGCGGAATTAATTTTTGGTAGCCGGCATAAATGCTGAGCGAAGTCGAAGTATTCATGGCATCATCGTTGTAAATATTATTTTGTTCATTTTAGCTTTTGATAAAAGCCAAAAATGAATCTCACTTGTACGGCATACCTTTGCTGAACTTTCATTATGTTCAACAAAACAAAAAAACTCCGCTCCATATTTATCCTGTATTGGTTTTTACTGGCCTATATACTTGCCGCCCTTATCTGGTGGTTTATTGCCCTCAGCCGCCAAAATCAGCAAATGGCTACTTACGAACTGGAGCAACTGAAACAAACAGATGCCCAATACCAGACTAAATACGAGGAAATAAAATCGCTTGAAAAAAGAAAGACCGCACAATACATTGGCGAAGGCATTACCTTTTTCCTGTTGATTGTTGCAGGAGCAGTTTTCGTTTTTAGGGCAGTACGACGTGAACTTAAAATAAGTGAACAGCAGCAAAATTTTATGATTGCTATTACGCATGAATTAAAAACACCCATTTCGGTTGCCATGCTCAACCTGGAGACCATGCAAAAGCGAAAACTGGATGAAAAGCAACAGCAACGACTTTTACAAAACACACTGGAAGAAACCAACCGCCTGAATGCACTTTGTAACAACATGCTCCTCTCCTCGCAGATAGAAGCAGGTGGTTACCGGCTGACATTGGAAGACACAAATATCAGCGAGCTCATTAGTAAATGTGTACAGGATTTTAAAGCCCGTTATCCGCAGCAGCAAATTGAAACAGATATTTCCAAAGATATTTTTATAGATGGCGACCGGCTATTGTTACAAATGCTGGCCAACAACCTGATTGACAATGCCATCAAATACAGCCCAAAGGAAATGCCCGTTTCAGTTTCTTTGTCTGAAAAGGACGAACAGATATTTTTACTGGTAAAAGACCAGGGCAAAGGAATTGCTGCAGAAGAAAGAGAAAAAATATTTACCAAATTTTACCGCATTGGCAATGCCGCTACCAAAGCCGCTAAGGGAACCGGGTTGGGACTTTATCTCTCTAAAAAAATAGCCAAACAACATAATGCAAACATTACTGTGACAGACAATAACCCTACAGGCAGTACTTTTACAGTTATCTTAAAATCATCAACCGAAAAAGCATAGCTTTAAATATGTCCGATAAAAAATTTTCGATATTACTGGTAGAAGACGAGGAAAATTTACAGGAAGCGCTAAAGCTTAACCTAGAATTGGAAGGCTATGAAATTACCAGTGCTTACGATGGTGCCGAAGCTTTGCAGGCGGTACAAAAAGAATTTTTCAATCTCATCATTCTTGATATCATGCTGCCCGAAGTGGATGGCATTACCGTTTGCGAAACCATCAGGCTGAGCAATGCCGATATTCCCATTCTCATCCTTAGTGCAAAAAACAGCAGCGCCGACAGAGTGCTGGGCCTTAAAAAAGGTGCCGACGATTACCTTACCAAACCATTTAATCTGGAAGAACTTTTAATAAGGGTAAATAATCTCATTAAAAAAAGTGAAAGGTTGAGTACCAAACAACCACTGCCAGAAATTTATACTTTCGGCAAAAACAAAATCGATTTTAAAGCATCGGAAGCGTTTATTAAAAGCGGCGAAAAAATAACCCTTACCAAAAAAGAGATTATGCTGCTGAAGCTGCTAATCGAAAATAAAAATGAAGTGGTAACCCGTGAAAAAATATTACAGGTGGTTTGGGGTTACAATGTTTACCCTACTACCCGTACTATCGATAATTTTATCCTCAACTTTCGCAAGTATTTTGAAGCCGACAGCCGTGACCCAGAATATTTTCATGCAGTACGTGGCGTGGGTTATAAATTTACCGCTGCTTAAATGCGGTAAGTATTCAATAGCTGAATAACGGTATTAGTCCTGTCATACATCTCTTTCATCTTTTCACTTTCGGCAAAAGGTGTGTACAATTCAAATTCTATATCATCAATCAGGGTATATAGCTGCACAGCCGTTTCATTGGCTATTCCATGGTTATCCACCTGCTCTGTAATATTTTTTTTATTCAATTCTTCGGGTGTAATAGATAATTTTTTTGCTAAATAATTTTTCAGCCCATCGTTCAGTGCAATATAAAATGCAGTACCATCTTGCCTTTGCAGGTGTCTTTCTGCAGCCTCTAAAGGATTTTGCTGACTTTCTAATATCGCTTCAACAGGTTTATCATCCGAAATAATCTCCTCCTGTAATGTAGCTGCTTCTGCTGTCTGTTTATCCTGTTTTGTATCTCTTTTCAACCAAATAATTAAACCCAGAATGATAAGCACCGCAATTACACTTACTACCCGTAACCGGTTGCTGAAAAATTTGCTAAGAAAATTTCCTGTCGATTTTTTATTTTCAGCAACATCCATTTTCTTCGGCTTACCTGTGCCTTTGGTAACCGATATTTCAACAGGTTTGGTTGTAACGGTTTTATATTTTGCTTCCCGGCTATCAAAATAGCTGAATTCCAATGCAGGAATTGTGTACTGGCCTGCCTTGGAAACCGTGAAAGGGAATTCAAATATCTTTCTTCCACTTACAGGCACGGTACCTTTATACAAATCGTCGGTTGCTTTTGAATCAAAGCCTTCTACAGCTTCTGGCCAGTTTATTGTAGGCGCATTAATCATTTGCAAATTACCCGAGCCGCTTATTATTACTGCCAGTTTACCTGCATCATCAGTGCTGAAACTATTTTTTTCTACCTTGGCTTCAATTTCAAAATTTCCCACGGCACCTTTAAAACTTGCCGGTTTGTTGGCATCAGGTAACACTTTTACCAGAACAGAAATAGGTTTATTTTGGAGTGTAACCTTATGAATTTCTGTGCCAGCAGCCGGAATACCAGCATCTACAAAATCCCTGAAACTATCACCAAACTGATTCTGCTGTGCATCTAAATATTCAGCTTTTATAAAGCGTACATTGTTTTCAATTTCGGCAACGCCCAATTCAAGATTACCCGACAGCAAGGGGTATAACTGCGCCTTTCGTAAAGTATACACATTATATTCCCGACCTTCATATTTTTCAAACCGGGGTATCATATCGTTGGGCTGCTGTATGTCAATCACCGAAAATCCATTGAAGGATGGATTTTTAATCATGTTACTTTCACTTTTCAACCGCGTGTATAATTTGAATGTGGCAACAACTGGTTCGCCAACATAAACACTGGTTTTATCAACTTCGGCACGTACAAACATGTTGCGCCTGATTTTTTCTGACGGATTTTCGCCCTTGCGCAAAATATAATCTTTATAAGATGAACGGGGCGTAGGTTCTGCAAACGGATCCTGCCCACCAAAAGGACTGCTCAGTATAACATTTCCAGATTGGTTTGTTGATGCCTTGTTGGTTACTACCAACACCACTTGATTACTTGTAAGTTCGGCCCCATCTACCTTTGCCGCTGCAGCAGGTATAACGAACCGGCCTGTTTTGCGAGGCTTGATGATAAAATTGAGGCTAAAATATTTTTTTACTACGCCATTCACCATCGTCATGCCGCTCTCCTGGTTGGGGCCGCTGATTATATCGAAATTTTTTAGTGAAGGAGGAACAATCTGTTGTATTTCCGAAACATTTTCGACCCGCAGCTCCAATTGACTGTATTCATTTATTCCAATTTCGGATGGAGAAACGCTGGCTGTAAATTTTACCTGTGCAATTGCCGCTTTTCCGGCAAGCAACAGAAAAAATAAAAATATTTTGTGTAAAAATGAACGCATATCAGTGAAAGCAAAAATAACGGATTACTTATTGCCATAAAAAATCAGAAGTGCAAACGGCTTAAATAAATTGTTAAACTACTGTACTTACAGATCCCCGAGCTGTGGCCGTAAAATAATTTCCTCCACACAGGCCTGTGGCGACAAGTGTGCTGCAGCATAAACCATTTTAGCAACGTCTGTTGCTTCCATTATGCGTTTAGGGTCTATTCCACTGCCACTCCAACTGTCGGTAAAAGCTGCACCAGGCAGCACATGGGTAACTTTAATACCGAGTGGTTTCATTTCTTCACGTAGGTTTTTGCTAAACCCATACATAGCAAACTTGCTGATGCTGTATGAGCCGCCATTTTCATAGGCGCCTAACGCGGCTATGGAGCAGATATTGAAAATATGCCCACTGCCAGCTTCTATCATACCCGGTAACAACATCCTAGTTAAATGATAAGGACCGTAAACATTTGTTTCAATCATTTTCTCCAGCATGCCTTCTTCCTCACTGTGTACACTGCCGGGCACAAAAATGCCGGCATTATTAACGAGTATATCAATTTTATCTGTTTTGCTCAAAATCCATTTTGCAAATTCCCGTACCGAAATCTTATCGCCAACATCGCATGTTTTGGTGTACATATTAATGCGAGGAAACCTGCCCTGCAACTCTTTGCCTGTTCTTTCAAGTTCTACCTGATTTCGTGCACAAAGAAAAAAACTGTGCCCCTGTTTATCATCGGCAAAAGCTTCGGTAATGGCTTTGCCCAGTCCCTTTGATGCGCCTGTAATTACTATGTTCATCAGTTTTTGTTAATTCGTTATCTTGCAATGACAGGTAAAGTTAGTACTCTGCTCATTAAACATTAAATCATTTTCTTTTTACTCATGCCAAAATACAAACATCTCTTTTTCGACCTCGACCATACCCTTTGGGATTTTGATGCAAATGCGAAAGAAACCCTCTTTGAATTATACAGCATTTTTAGTTTGGATAAAAAAATAGAGGTTCCCTTTGAAGATTTTTATCCCAGATATTTATTTCACAACGAAATGCTTTGGGATAGGTACCACAAAGGTTTGATAAGTTCGGAAGATTTAAAATGGAAGCGGATGTGGCGTACCATGCTGGATTTTAAAATAGCCGACGAGTTGTTAGCACGTGATATGAGCGGAAAATTTCTGGAGATATTACCTACTAAAAAATTATTATTTCCGCATACTTTAGAAATATTGAATTACCTCACCGAGAAAAACTATACGCTGCATTTAATTACCAATGGTTTTGAAAAAACACAGTGGAGTAAATTAAATAACAGCGGATTGAATGGTTTTTTTAAAGAAGTAATTACTTCAGAAGGAAGCAACAGCCTAAAGCCCAAAAAAGAAATATTTGATTTTGCGATGAACAAAGCCATGGCATCTTTACCTGAAAGTATTATGATTGGAGATAACCAGCATGCTGATATACAGGGCGCTATTGATGCCGGCATGGATACCGTATTTGTAAACCATATAAATGCGCTGCCACAAACTACACCAACTTATACCATCACACATTTAAAGGAACTGGAGCAGATTTTTTAATCTTTCGGACATAAAAAAAGCCAATCCGTTTGGGATTGGCTTAGAAATATTTTATTGACCAAAATTACATCGGTACAGTCTTAGCCTTGTCTTTGCAACAAGCTTTAGTGGCGGTTGCATCTTTCTCAGTTTTAGAACAACCTTCTTTACCGGCAGTTTTAGTGCAGCAGGTTTTTCCTTTAGCACATTTTTTCTTTTTTCCTCTGTCGCTCGTATGAGCAAAAGAAACTCCGGCAACAAATAAACAAGCTGTAGCTAATACAATTACTTTTTTCATGGTTAATGTTTTAATTAATTTTACAAACGTAAAAGTAGGGCAGAAATTGCATATCGCCAACTACTAAATATGTTAAATTATAGAGTTGCAATCACGGTAACTCCGCCTTGTACAACCTGATTCAGCTCTACATTAACCTTTGTTCCTACAGGTAAAAGCAAATCAACACGGCTTCCAAACTTAATAAAGCCCATTTCCTCTGTTTGTTTTACTTTTTGGCCCACCTGTAGGTAGTTTTCAATGCGCTTAGCCAATGCTCCTGCAATCTGCTTTACCAGCACTTTGGTATCGCCGTTTTGTATAACTACCGAATGGCGCTCATTATCGGTAGATGATTTTGGGTGCCAAGCAACCAGATATTTTCCCTTGTGGTATTGATTGTATACCACTTCACCATCCAATGGGTTGCGGTTAACATGCACATTTGCCGGACTCATAAAAATGGAAACCTGCAAACGCTTGTCTTTAAAATACTCTACATCAACAGTTTCTTCAATTACTACCACTTTGCCATCGGCAGGGGCCACAATAACACCATCTTGTATGGTTAGTTTACGGTTTGGTATTCTAAAAAAAGATATCAGGAATAATAACAACCCGAGTGTAAGAAAAAAAATAATGGCGCAAAGCCACATCAGTGATGCACTGAAAAAATAAAATACCGACAGGTTGATTACTCCAAAAATCAACGTGGCGATGGCAATACTTTTATATCCTTCTCTGTGTATGGTCATTTTTATGAATTAAGCTGCAAATATAGAGAGTTATGGGTTATGGGTTGTGGGTTATGGGTTGGTTGCTGAAACTTAGTACATTACTCCTGCACAAACTATTTACTATAAAAAGAAATAAACATAAACCCATACTGCAGGCACTGCAAATAAAAGCGAATCGAACCGGTCTAAAAAACCACCATGACCGGGCATAAAACTGCCGCTGTCCTTAACATTGGCCATACGTTTTAATTTGCTTTCGAAGAGATCGCCGAGGGTGCCAGCTACAGCAATAATGCTGGTTACAATTGAAACATGCATGATATTCAAATTCATTGACCATGCAAAGAGAATTGCAACTGCAACAGCGAGTATAGCTCCTCCTGCCGTTCCTTCCCAGGTTTTTTTAGGTGAGATTTTGGTAAGCGGAGTTTTACCTATAAAAGAACCAACCAGGTAAGCCATCGTATCATTTATCCAAATAGCGGCAATAACAAAAATTAAAACAGTAAACCTAAATGGTTCAGCACCATCGAATGCCGGAAAACAGGAAGGATTTGAAACATCACCTGAAAAAAACAGGATAGATTTTCCCTGTAAACAAAACATCAACAATATCGGAAGCGATATGTAAATCAGCACAAACACACAATACTTTAAATACCTATCGGGATAAATCTTCTTCATCAGTTTCGCAAACTCAAACCAGCAACCAAAATGTATCACCGTAAACAATATCAAAAAACTCCAGAAATTCCAAAGCAGTCCGGTAAGCATCACTACCACAAACAGCAGTGCAGTTAGGGATCTTGTCTTGAATGTTTGAAAATTAAATGCCAATTTTATTGATTTTATAATCGAGAAACTAATGTAACAATATTAATGCTCCAGCAGGTTCTGCTCTTCAAAAGCAATTTGCTTACGGTTTTTGCTGGATACTTTTTCGAATAAAATAAAAAAGCCACCGGTAATAGCAACAGCAATCAAAGCGCCCCAAAGCGGCACATCAGGATCCAGTTTATCTACTTCAATTTTAGTTTGATGTTTGGATAACCAGAATAACTGGATCACCGCAACCGTATTATTTAAAAAGTGTGCAACAATATTTACCCAAAGGTTTTTACTGCGCTGATACATCAGCCCCAAAACAAAACCAAGTATTGCCCGGCTTAAAAATAAGTACACCGACATATGTATCAAACTAAACAGCAACGATGTTACCACTATGGCCAGCAAAGGCATTTTCCACCAGCGTTCCAGCAAATTTTGCAACGCTCCACGAAAAAATATTTCTTCAAACAGAGCCGGAAAAAAAGCCATGATAAAAATGGCCAGCACAAATTCGCCCCAGCTTTTTAAATTACTTAGTGCAGTTACCTGCTGAGTGTAAGCGGCCTCCAACGTCTTGCCTAACGCATTCAAATCTGGGAAATTGGCGGCTAATGTTTTGCTTAAATCAACCAAGGGATTAGCAATTACATTGGCTAAAAAAATTAGAAAGAATCCTAAAACAATCTGTTGCGGATTGATATGTTTGTTGAAACCAAGCCAAAATTTGTTTTTTCCGTGACAAATTATCATGTACAATACAGCCGGCAAAAAAAACAGGAAAAAAGTACCTAAAACCTGGGCAAGTCTGGCCGATCCAACATTTTCGGGCAGCATCATGGCTTTGTTAATAGCTTCAAGCATTTGCTCGAATGGCAGGCCAGCTGGCACCAAAAAAGCACCAATTAATAGCTGCACACCGCCTGCCAGCATAAAGCCAGCGCCGGTAAAAATCAGTAATATGCCCAGTTGCCCCAGCCCCGTCAAACCTTTTACGCTCCTGTATTCCATATCTAAGCCTATTTTGATGTAAATTTGCAGGCGCAATATACAATGACTACAAGTTTTAAAAAATAAAATGCCAAACATAGGGCCTATACAATTACCCGATTTTCCACTCTTGCTTGCTCCCATGGAGGACGTAAGCGACCCCCCATTCCGTGCCGTTTGTAAAGACCATGGAGCCGATTTGATGTACACCGAATTTATCAGCAGCGAAGGATTGATACGTGATGCCATTAAAAGCCGTCAAAAACTAGACATATTTGATTACGAAAAACCGGTGGGCATACAAATATTCGGAGGCGATGAGGAAAGTCTGTCTCTGGCTGCTAAAATTGTAGATGTTACCAATCCGGATTTGTTAGATATAAATTTTGGTTGCCCGGTAAAAAAAGTAGCCTTAAAAGGTGCAGGTGCAGGCGTGTTAAAAGATATTGATTTGATGGTGAGATTGACGAGCGCTGTGGTAAAATCAACTTCACTACCTGTTACTGTAAAAACCCGTCTTGGATGGGACAGTAATACCCTGAATATTGAAGAAGTTGCCGAACGGCTGCAGGATGTGGGCATAAAAGCGCTTGCCATACATGGAAGAACAAGATGCCAAATGTATAAAGGTGAGGCAGATTGGGACTTGATTGGAAAAGTAAAGAACAATCCGCGGATACAGATACCTATTTTTGGAAATGGCGATATCGACAGTCCCGAAAAAACGCTTGAATACAAAAACCGGTACGGTGTTGATGGCATTATGGTTGGCCGTGCGGCGATTGGCTATCCCTGGATATTTAATGAGATAAAACACTTCTTAAAAACTGGCGAGCATTTGCCTTCACCTAGCATTGAAGACCGTGTTGCTGTTTGCAAAAAACATTTACTTAAGTCATTTGACTGGAAGGGACCCAAAGTGGGCATTTACGAAATGCGCCGACACTATACCAACTATTTAAAAGGATTACCCGGTATAAAAGAATTTCGCCTTAAACTGGTTACGCTTGAAACTGTTGAAGAGATTGTAGAAGTGCTGGATATCATAAACAGTAAATACGCTGGTTACGAATTTGAAAAAACGCCGATAGAGTTAATCAACTATCATGAAAAATGCCCCGTGTAACGCTGATTAATTGATTAGTAGATTTCGCTGATATGACTCTGCGAAATCATCGCAATCATTCTTTAATCTGCGATTATTTTTCGTATTTGCTCGGTGTAAACCTCCCCTCTTTTTTCCGCAAAATAATCGGCACTCAACATAATAGCGCCCTGTACTGCCAGCGCAATACCAAAGCCAAACCAGAAAACTCGGTCGGGGTTTGTTCGAAAAACAAATACCAATACAATACCGATAATGATTAATGCAATTCCAATCCATCGGTAAACAGTAAAGGTCTTCATTACTTTTTCCATACGGGGTAATTCGGTGTGTTTTGCATAAGATGCAGGCTCCATGCCGATGTTATAGGCAATGTCGGACTTCTGTTTATCCGTTCTCGTATAAATATTAAACCCTACAATTGATTGGCCAAGCCCAATGGCCAGCAAGACAACAGCGGCGCCTTTATATAACAACGGATTAGTTTTTACAAAGAACCAAAATCCAATAGCCAATAAAATGGCAGCAATGCCTACAATAACTATAAACAGGCTTCCCTGTTTTTCAGCAATAAAATATTTATGAATAAAACTAAAGTCTCTTTGCTCAAACATGACTTATCGGTTTAATGCCTCGGTAATTTCTTTGCCTAGTGGTTCAACGGTTGATCCAAAAAAGTTTATCAGCCTTCCTTCTTCATCTACAAGATACTTACAAAAATTCCAGGAAGGTTGCTTGTTGTTCCAGCCGTTTTTGGTGGAGTCGCTAAGCCAGTTAAATATTTTATTTTGTTCTGACCCTTTAACCACGCTGCTTTTTTTCATCAGTGGAAACGTTACGCCAAAGTTTAACCTGCAAAATTCAGCTATATCGTTATCATCGCCTTTTTCCTGCTCTTTAAAATCATTGGCAGGGAAACCAATCACAATAAGCTTGTCTTTAAACTGCTCACTTAGTTTTTGCAAATCATCATACTGGCCTGTAAAACCGCAATCAGAAGCTGTATTCACCAGCATTATTTTTTTGCCTTTCAATTTTTCAAAATCAAATTCAGCACCGTTGTTTGCTGTATCTTTTAAAGAATAAAATGAAACAGCAGGTAATGCTTTTTCTTTTGAGAGTTCGTTCACAGTTTTTCCTTTCTTACCAGCTAACCACATAAATACAGGATAAACTGCTTTTAATACTTTTTGTCTCGCTGTCATATTTTTTGAATTTCTGTTTGATATTTCTACAAATGTATAAAATGCGATGGCCGATAAGAAAAGGATAACAAATATCCACTTCAACCTTTTATATACTTTTTTTGATGGCATTTTATTTTTGTCCCACTAAGGCACGAAGAACACAAAGTAATTACTCTAATTCTCCATTAATTTTTCTATGAATTCCTTCTTTAATAAGGTTAACATTAAAATTAACCAGTATCGCCAATTTAATTTCTGTTAGCCGCATATAGGTAAGTACGGTTTTGTGATGGACTTTTTCCAAATGCTCAACTGATTTCAATTCAATCAACAGTTTTCCACCCATGATAATATCAGCCCTAAATCCTACATCCAATAAAACGCCATCATAATAAGCTGGAATATCAGCCTGTCTAAAATACGGAATTTCCCTTTTCTTCAACTCATGCGCAAATGCAGCCTCATAAACACTTTCCAGTAAACCCGGTCCAAGTGTCGTGTGAATTCTGTAACAAATATCAACTGCAACGGTTGCTAATTCATTTTCAGTCATACAATTAAATATAAATGATGAATCTCTTTGTGTTCTTTGCGTCTTTGTGGGACAAACTTTCCACTAAAACACGAAATGCACAAATTTTGTTTTTACCTTATTATCCATTTAAATAAACTCAACTTTCCCTTAAATGGCGGATACTTCATTGCTGGGTCGAACCAGGTTGGCGTTTTCATAATTGATTTTTTGTGACTGAATGTATCAAATGAATACTTGCCGTGGTACTGTCCACTGCCGCTGAATCCCCTGCCACCAAAGGGTAGGCTATGGTTGGTTAAATGCCAGCTGGCGTTATTTACACAGCCGCCGCCAAATGCAACGCAGCTCAACCAGTCTTTTTCCTTTGATTTACTTGATGTAAATACGTAAAACGCCAACGGGTTCTTATTGTTCGCAATTATTGCAAGTGCTTCTTCTTTTGTTTTAAAAGAAATGATTGGCAGTATTGGGCCAAAAATTTCTTCTTTCATTAAATCCGAATCAAGACTTACCTCATCAACAATTGTAGGTTCAATAAAGAGCTTTTCTTTATCGCTCCTGCCTCCATGTAAAACATTTCCCTGCTGCAGATAACTTACCAGCCTGTTAAACTGCTTTTCATTGATAATCTTCCCGTAATTGTAACTCCCTTCTGCTTTGTCGCCGAAAAACGCAAGAACTGTTTCCTTTAACGCCGAAATCAAGTCCTCTTTCTTACTTTCATGTACCAACACGTAATCGGGAGCTACGCACATTTGCCCGGCATTGCTGAATTTTGTCATCGCAATTCTTCTGGCCGCAACTTTAATATTTGCATCGTCTTCCACGACGCACGGGCTTTTACCGCCCAACTCCAATGTAACAGGCACCAGTCTTTCGGCTGCCATTTTATAAATTATTTTCCCCACGGCGGTGCTGCCGGTATAAAAAATATGGTCAAAAGTAAAATTGTTCATCATATGCGGAATAACGGTTGCACCATCTCCTTCTACAAACAGAATATATTCTTTGTCGAAATTTTCTTCAATCATCTTTTTCATGATAGCGGAAGTAGCCGGTGCAAATTCAGATGATTTAATTACTGCACAATTACCTGCGGCCATAGCTCCAACGAGTGGTGCAAGTAATAGTTGAAAAGGGTAATTCCAAGGACTGATGACTAGTACTACACCAAGTGGCTCCTGCAATACATAACTTTTTGAAGGCAGATTAACCAGATTAGTTGGCATTAGTTCGGGTTGTATCCAGGCTTTCAAATGCTTTAAAGTCTGATTTATCTCAGATAATAAAAAACCAGTTTCTGTCACCCAGCATTCTTCGGGGCTTTTTTTCAAGTCGGCATAAAGCGCATCGTGAATTTCCTTTTCATACTTCTTTACGGAGGCTTTCAATTTTTGCAATTGTTCCTTCCGCCAGGCGTATGGTTTTGTTTTTCCAGTGTCGAAAAAACGGCGCATCTGCATTAAGTGTTCCATTACTGTTAAATTTGCTGAAAGGTAATAAATTGGCAACTATGACTGATGAACAATATATGCAGCAGGCGCTCATTGAAGCACAAAAAGCATATGACAATGAGGAAGTGCCAGTTGGTGCAGTTGTTGTAATGAACAACCGCATCATCGCCCGTGCACACAACCAAGTTGAGTTGTTGAATGATAGCACTGCACATGCAGAGATACTAGCCATTACCACCGCTTATAATTTTTTAGGCAGCAAATATTTGCCCGACGCAACTCTTTACGTTACACTGGAGCCTTGCCTGATGTGCAGCGGCGCCCTGTACTGGAGTAAGATTGGCAAAGTTGTTTATGGTGCCGATGATGAGAAAAACGGTTATAGAAAATGTTGCGGCAATAATAATCCTTATCACCCCAAAACCGAATTGGTTGGCGGCATTTTAAAAGACGAATGTGCCAAGCTGATGAAGGATTTTTTTAAATCTCGGCGGTAATCTACCGGATAATCAATCGCCCATTTACTATTGTGCTCTTTTGTTTGAGCATCAAAGTATAAATGCCAGGTTTTTGCATAAACATAAAAACAATATTTTCGCTACCAGTAAATAACTGCCGAGTATCTTTTTTCACAACATTGCCATTATTATCCAGCAGTAAAACGTCAACATTTCCAACCTTAAAACCTGTGACTTTAATCTCAACTTTATTTTCGGCTGGATTTGGATATAAACGCATTGATGGTTTTTCCACTGCCAACGTATCAGCGATAACTGTCCTTGCTTGAACTTTTTTATTTTGCCTCGATGCTATCGAATCAGGTAGCGGTGTTTGATTTTGTGCAAACACGGCATAATTTCCCGAAAGCGTAATAAAAAGCAACACAAATTTCATTATATTATATCTGATAAGGAAATAGATAACGTAAATTTGTACGTATACATTTCACAACAATTTCTTAAAAATAAAATAGATACATTATGGCATTTACACTACCGGCTTTACCTTTTGCACACAACGCACTAGAGCCACATATCGACACAAAAACTATGGAAATACACCATGGCAAGCATCACCAGGCATATGTAGATAATTTAAACAAAGCCGTTGCAGGCACCAACAATGAAAATAAAAGCATTGAAGAATTGGTAGCTGCAGCTGGTAGCATCAGCCCTGCGGTACGCAACAATGGGGGCGGCCATTGGAACCATAGTTTCTTTTGGGAAAGCCTTGCGCCTAATGCAGGTGGAGCCCTAACAGGAAAATTAGCTGATGCAATCAACAGCGCATTTGGCTCTTTGGATGCATTTAAAGAAAAATTTGCAGCAGCAGGCATGACAAGATTTGGAAGTGGTTGGGCATGGCTGATTGTTAAAGACGGCAAGTTGGAAGTTTCATCTACACCCAATCAAGATAATCCATTGATGGATGTTGCAGAAGTAAAAGGAACACCATTACTTGGATGTGATGTTTGGGAACATGCTTATTATCTGCATTATCAAAACCGCAGAGCCGATTATTTGGCTGCATTTTGGAATGTGGTTAATTGGGACAAGGTGGCAGAAAGGTTTTAATTATTTAAAGAAAGATCCATAAAAAAAGAAGTCAAGTTTTAAAAACTTGACTTCTTTTTTTATGGAACAGGGTCGTACCCGTGTCCTCCCCAAGGATGGCATTTACTCACCCGTTTAAAGGTTAACCAAAAACCTTTTATGGGGCCATGTTTTCTAAAAGCTTCTATACCATAATTAGAGCAGGTGGGTGTATAGCGACACTTTGGGCCCAGCCAAGGCGATATAATCCACTGGTAGAGCTTTATCAAAGCAATAAAAGGAAAGCTGAGTATTTGTCTAATTGTTTTCATGGCAAACTTTTAATAAGCGCTTAAAAACATTCCCTGTTTTTTCAAAAATAAAATCATACTCGGGTAATTCATTACCCACATAAATAAAAAATACTGCAAGCTGTTTATTGTTTTGCTTTAATAAGAGTTGTAGGTCTTTTTTTTGTAAGCGATACGCTTCTCTCATTAACCGTTTGATTCTATTGCGGTCAATAGCTTTTTTAAAATGCTTGCTGCTAACAGCAAAACCCGTTTGCAGCGGAACAGTTGCACGTTCATTAATCAACCACAATATCCTAAAGGGAAAATTAGAAAATGACTTGCCCTCCTGAAACAATTGCTCAATTGTTTTGCGGCTTTTAAGCTTCTCTTCCTTTTTATATGTATATCGTTGTTTGGGCTCCAATTCCTTAAAATTAAAAAAGTCCCCCGACAAATCGGGGGACTGAATTATTTTGACTGAATTTCCGTTGTAGGAATCAGTTAATCTTATTTTTTATCTCCGTGCTCGCTTGATACAGTCAATTTATGACGTCCTTTTTTTCTGCGGCTGGCTAACACCTTACGGCCATTAGCTGTTTGCATACGTTGACGAAAACCATGTACTGATTTTCTGCGGCGCTTGTGCGGTTGATAGGTTCTTTTTTTACCTGGCATTGTTAATTATTTTTCCTTTTACAAATTAATTTCTGAATTCATTTTTGTTACACTCAACAAGGCACCATCCCTGCTGTTTGTGAAAGGACGGCAAAGGTAAGGGGAAAATAGGAATTGGGGATTAGGAATTTGGTGTTTTTTACATTTAAAGCGTCAAATGTGTTGATTTAACGGGCTTTCCGTAAAAAATGGCAGCATGGTTATCAAAATCTTCGGTTGAATCGGTAGTATAAAAACTGATTTGGCCGTTTTTGCTACATTTTTCGTCCATTTCGGGATGATTTTTCAGGTATACACTTAAACTTTTTGCAACTATGTCTCCCTGAGACAAAACAGTTACTCCGGCCGGAACCGCCTTTTTTATCTTATCTATTAACAAAGGATAGTGGGTGCATGCCAGCAAAATAGTATCTATCTGTGGCGATTGTTGCAACAGATTATTGATATTCTTCTCAATAAAATAATCGGCACCGGAGCTATTGTATTCATTGTTTTCAACCAACGGAACCCACATAGGGCAAGCTTCCTGGTAAACATTGAGTTGCGGATAGAATTTCTGTATTTCAATTGGATAAGAGCCAGAAATAACTGTTCCATTGGTTGCCAATATCCCTACATCACCTGTTTTAGTAAACTGCCCTATAATTTCTGTTGTAGGTCGAATAACTCCTAACACTCTTTTTGAAGTATCTACTTTTGCCAAATCATTCTGCTGTATAGACCGCAGTGCTTTTGCAGAAGCTGTATTGCAGGCCAGTATCACAAGACTACACCCTTGTTCAAAAAACCAATTTACACATTCCAGTGTATACTCGTACACCGTTTCAAAGCTGCGGGTTCCGTATGGCGACCGGGCATTATCCCCTAGGTATATATAATCGTACTGCGGCAGCTTAGCTGTTATTTCCTTTAAAACAGTTAATCCACCATAACCGCTGTCGAATACGCCTATTGGCTGTTGTTTCATCTGTCAAAAATAACAAAGCCTCCCAATTAAAGGAGGCTTTGTCAAAATTTATTAATTTATAATTATTTACCCGCTGGTGTTGGAGCCGGGTCTTTAATACCCAATTTTGTTTTAACTGCTGGCAATAAATCATCGCCGGGAGGCATTACCAAAAGACTTCCCTGAGCGTCGTCAATTACATAAGTATAGCCTTTTTCTTTAGCTACTAAACTAATAGCATCCAACGCTCTTTTACGAACCGGAGCAATTTTTGTTTGAGCATAATCGTTTGCTTTTTGTTGCGCTTCCTGATCGTAGTTTTGCAGACGAGAATATAATTTTACCAATTCACCTACAACAATTTCTTTTTTAGTTGCAGAAAAGGTAAGCGAATCTTTATAGTATTGATCTCGCTTTTTATCCGCTTCACTCTGCAGCGTTATCGCCTGCTGTTGCAAGTTGGTTTGGTATTCATTCAGGTCAGCCTGAATTTTAGCCGCCTCAGGCATCATTGCCATTAATTCATCAGTATTAATATAACCGATTTTTACCTGTGCCGATGCACCTAACATTCCAACTGCCATTACAGCTACTAAAAATAATTTTTTCATTTTTGTTTTTCTATTTAATTAATTGTGTTTGTTTATTATCTAAGATGTTTTTATTAATTCAATAATCACACCAAATTAATGCTGTTGTATTTTATTTAACACCCAAATTTCTGAGCACATCTGCACTCTTATCCAGTTTTGGGTCGGCAAAGATAACGGTAATTCCTTCACTTTTGTCTAAAATAAAGTCATATTGTTTTTCGGTTGCCAGTTTTTGTATTGCGTTATAAACCTTATCCTGTATAGGTTTTATAAGTTCCTGCCTTTTTTTAAACAGGTCGCCTTCAAAACCAAAGCGCTTTTTCTGTAAGTCACGTAATTCTTTCTCTTTATTATATAATTCGTCTTCTCTTTTCTTTTTAAGTGCATCGGTGAGCATTACTTGTTCTGCTTCATAATCTTTGTACATTTTATCCATTAGCGCCTGCTTTTGATCTACCTCTTGTTGCCATTGTACACTAAACTGATCGAGCAACTTTTGAGCCTCGGAGTATTCCGGCATTTTATCCAGAATATATTTTGAATCAATAACGGCATAACGTTGTGCCGATGTTGAATGGGCAATTAGCAATAAAAAACAAGCAATGCAGAGTACGCGGAAGATATTAAGTGTCTTTTTCATAAAAGTGTATTTACTTATAAACTGATCAACTAAATATTTATTTATTCTGGCTCCTGCCCTAACATAAATGTAAACTTGGCTGCTCCTTTTAATCCGCTTGTATTATTATACCTGTCAAAACCAACGCCGTAATCAAAGCCTAGCAAACCAAACATGGGCAGGAAAAACCGCAAGCCAATACCGGCAGATCTTCTGAGCTTAAATGGATTATAACTTTTAAAGTCGTACCAACCGTTTGCAGCTTCAAAAAATGCCAACCCGTAAATGGTACTGCCGGCACTGGTGCTGAAAGGATAACGCAATTCTGTTGTGTACTTATTAAAAATAGTAAAAAATTGCGATGGGGTAATACCATCAGGGTTAATTTTTGGATTCGAATTATCATAAACCGGGTATCCCCGATGTGCAATAATATCGTAACCCAATAAGGCAAAGTTGTTACTTAAACCGGCATCGCCCACCTGAAAACGCTCAAATGGCGAAATAGCTAAATTATTATTATACCTGCCTATGAATCCGTATTTAGCCGCTATTTTCAAAACAAATTGTTTATTATTATCCGCTCCCCGCGCCATTCCTATAGGTACATACCATTCGGCATTCATACGCCATTTATGAAATTCGGGCAGTTTATAACTATTGGTAGAGGCTGACGTAATGCCCAATAAAGAGTATGGAAGCGTAAACTGTCCGCTTAAATAAAAGTTTGAACCACTGGTAGGGAAAATTGGATTTGGCCCGGCTGAGTTACGTACTAAAGCTAGTTTTAAACTAATGTTAGTTGACGTAATATTTCGCAATTCTTCTGTACTGCCAAAAAGGTTATAATTACGCAGTTTATACCGTTGTATGTTGAACGAATAAATTAAATTGAAATAATCATCAGGCCATTTTAGCTGCTTACCAAGCGATATGGAGATGTTTGCAGTTTTTACATAGGATGTATCGGCACAGCTTTTACAATATTGCCCAATAGCATCGTATGCATTTGAATACCTTGTGTTGGAATAAGCTACTGTAAATGAATTACGTTTTTTACCGCCCAGCCATGGCTCAGTAAACGAAAAATTATACGACCGGAAAGCTTTACCGTTTGATTGTATCCTTGCGCTCAGCTTTTGCCCGTCGCCGGCCGGCAATGGATCCCAAGTAGAGCGTTTTGTAATATTTTTTATTGAGAAATTATTAAAGGTTACACCCAGTGTTCCAGTTAAGCCAATACCGCCGCCAAAGCCTGCCGACAGCTCCAGCTGATCGCCTGATTTTTCCTCGATACCCCAATTAATATCAACGGTTCCTTTTTCGGCATTAGGAACAACCTGTGGGTTAATCTTTTCTGCATCAATAAATCCCAGCTGCCCCAGCTCTCTTTGCGTACGAATGATATCCTGTCGGCTGAACTTCTCTCCGGGTATGGTTCTAAGTTCACGGCGAATTACATAATCTTTTGTTTTCTGATTTCCCGAAATAGTAATATTGCCATAGGTAGCCTGCGGACCTTCCCTCATCCTTAATTCAAAGTCAATGGTATCATTATAAACCGCTGTTTCAACTGGGTCTACCTGAAAGAAAAGATACCCATCATCCATATACAAACTTCCAACATCCAGACCCTCTGCCGATAATTGTTTGCCCAGTTTTTTGTTGAGGATGTCTAAATTATACACATCGCCTTTTTTAATACCGAGTATTGTATTTAGCACAGAATCGGTGTACTTGGTGTTTCCACGCCAAACAATATCGCCAAAATAGTACTGGCGGCCTTCGCTTACTTTTATAAACAGATTAAGGTTATTGCGTTCGTCCAAGATGGCAGTGTCGCCCAATATTGAAGCATCACGATAGCCTCTGGAATTGTAATAATTTAAAACACTTTCCTTATCGTCTGTATATTTTACTTCGTTAAATTTAGCGCCGCTAAAACCCCGTATTCTAAAATAAGGATCAACATAGTCACGGGTTTTGGTGATCGACATAAAGCCTACATCACTTATATAGCTTTTAAAAGATGGCCTTGAAGCGGTATCTCCAAAGGGATTTTTAACCTCAATTGGAAATAAAGTGATACGGTTCATTTCCTTCGTATTCTTCATTTGTTTTTTTAACCTTTGAGATTCCAGACTTTGGTTGCCGCTGAAGTTGATTGAGTTAACTCTTACTTTGCCGCCCTTTTTTATATAGAAAGTTAATGAAACTGCATTGGCCATTGTTGTTACATTCTCTTCCTTCAAATCTATTTCCACGTTACGATAAGCTTTACCATAATAAAACTTACGGATGGCTTCCACAGCGCTCAATTTCATATTTTCTGTTAACACACGGTCTTTTGAAAGACCCAATTTGGGTTCCAGATCGTCTCTTTCTCCTTTTTTAATTCCTACAATTTTAAAACTGGCCAATCTGGGTCTCTCAGTTATGGCATACTCCAGATAAATATTACTACCTTCTAAACGGGTTATTGATATTTCAATATCCGAAATAAGACTTTGCCGCCATAATTTGGCTATAGCTTTACCAAATACATCGGTACCAGGTATCATCACCTTATCGCCAACGGCTATGCCGGATATGGATATTATTAAATTGCCATCGAAAGCTTTTGAACCGGATACATGTATGCCGGCAATGGTATATTCTTTGGGTATTCTGGACTCGAATATTGCCTGTAATGCAGGGTCAACCGAAACCTGTGCCATTACAAGCTGGTTGCAAAATAATAGGGTAACCACAATAAAAATTCCTTTGTAAATCCTCTGCATCAATTAGTATTTTTCGAGCGGCAAATTAAGCCCATTAATTAAAACTATTTGTTAACCTCATCCTAAATCATGTGTATATAGTCCGAAAAGGTCGTTCATTATTAATTATTTATGTTTTTCAACTTAAATTATCTTCCTTTTTTACCTGCTCCCCAGTTTTTCCGAAACGCCTTTCTCTACTTTGATAATCAACTATGGCTTCTGCCAGATTTTCTTTTCTGAAATCGGGCCAAAGCGTATTGGTAAAATGCAGCTCGGCGTAGGCCAGCTGGTATAGTAAAAAATTGCTGATACGGTATTCACCACTAGTTCTTATCATTAACTCTGGATCTGGAAAAGCTTTAGTTGTAAGATATTGCTTAATAGTTTCCTGGTTAATATCGTCTGCCTTCAACTGCTTATCCTCAACATCCCGTGCTATTTGCTTAACTGCATTGGCTATCTCCCATCTACTGCTGTAACTGAGGGCCATAATCAGATTAAGTCCAGTATTTTTGGAAGTTTCATTTAGCGCCTCATTCAATTCATGATTTGCAGCTTCGGGCAGCATATCTGTATCTCCAATAACATGCAGTTTGATGTTATTCTTATTAAGAACAGGAACCTCATTTTTAATGGTATCTACCAGTAATTCCATCAAACCCGACACTTCATACTTAGGTCGGTCCCAGTTTTCGGTACTAAATGCATACAAGGTTAAATATTTAATCCCTAGTTCAGCAGCCCCTTCAACAATATTTCTAACGCTTTCCACCCCATGCAAATGACCGTAGAGCCTGTCTTCGCCTTTTTCTTTTGCCCACCTGCCGTTGCCATCCATAATTATGGCAATGTGGCTGGGTAGCCTAGTCATATCAATTTTGTGTGTTAAGCTCATAAAACGCTAAAAATGAGTAGTCAGGCACAGGGCCTGACTTTGGGGGGCAAAAGTAACAAATTTTAGTTGGAATATAGCTTTTACTACAAAAGCTTACAGCTTTACCAGTTTCCCGTTAAAAACCTCTTCTTTTACTTGAATTCTATAGCGATAGATACCTGCCGGCAAATGACCAATATTAAACTGACTCACTTTGTTGAAACTTGCCAAAAAGGCTCCATTTAAATTCACAATTATAATTTTATCGGCCTGCAAAACCACCCCTTTTTGTAAACACAAATAGGTACCTGTTGATGGATTAGGATACAATGCAGGAATTATTGTGGCGTCGGCAGTTTGCGGTAAAGGGGCACCTGCGGCACAGGCCTGCATTCCTCTTACATATTGATTATCCTCCCTTAATCGTTTGGTATTGCTACAGCTATTTCCGTTTACCAGTGTTATCTGCGCATTTGGCGAACTGGTAACGGGCAGCTCAATAACCCGCTGATTGGTAAAACTCGTAGTTCGTCCCAAATCGATTACTTCCCACTGAAAATCACCTGTTGTTTTTACCGCAGTAAGTTTAACCGTGCATATGCCATTGTTGTTTACTACCGCAATCGTAAAATCAGCATCGGCACAAGGCAAAGGTTTTGGCTGGGCATACCACAAATAATTACTGATGTTCGAAAAAACCAAACTGTATTGATAGTTTTTTCTAATGATGCGACAAAACTTACCCCTAGATTCCTGAGGTATTTCTATATAAAACAAAGCAGAATCTCTGGGGGTTACAAATCGTGCTTTTAAAAAATTTCCTTTGCTGTCCTGTATTGCAAATGCAGCATTCATATGTGTTTCATCCTTAAACCCAGCTCCACCTGCATTGCTATTTCCAAAACTAAAATACACTTTATCTAAACCCACTGGTACATAAAAGTACCCCGGCATATTATCTTCCTTTTTGTAATTTTCTGTAGCATTTCCAAAAAACACACCGCTCTTGTAAAACACATTCTTGTTGGCAGCTATTTCCAAATCAACCGAGGACCGATATTTGGATATTATGGTTAGCATATATGTACCGTTTGCAGGCAGGGCAATAGTTAATTTCCCTGCTTTTGCATTTCTGTCTAATGTAACATCGTCTATAATTTCCATCGCTTTGTCTGCTGATTCAACTAGGAAGTTGATATAGCCTTTGTCAGACGATTCAAATGTTGGTGTGTAGTCAATAATAAAATTTCCGGCTTTGGGTGCATAAATAAAAAACACAGCTCGGTTATAGTTGTCTATCCCGTTTGTATATTTCAGTTGCACGATTATTTTTTCCTGGGGAATTAAATCACCCGTCTGCAGTTTATCTTTTATAATAAGCGCCGACTCAAATTTAGTATTGTTGATGATGTTATTATAGGCCAGATAATCTGCTGTGAAGTCATTCTCAATTTCGGCTGATGTAATTAAAGGCAAATTGCCATTTTGATAAACCGTGCCATTTGTAATATTGTACTGCTGAAAAAAGGAACTATTGTTTGCATATTTCCAGGTTATAGTACCAAGAAGAAAATAACTGTTAACCAGTTGCATCCTGTTTATTTTAGCCAGGTATATACATAATTTTGCTGCCTTATCAATCTTTGCATCATTGCCTCTTTGATCTGTAGACCAGTCAAAATAAAGAATCATATAATGCAGGTAGGCTTTTAATTCCCTTAGCCTTTCTTTTACTATTTCGGGTGCATCTTTTGTTTGCTGATTGGCTTTTTCTATTAACTGCAGATAAACAGGTATTTTGTATTTATTAGAACTACCTCCGGCCATATTTTTATCGTCGGTCCAAAAATTCAGTAATTCATAAACTGTGTTACCTGCATCGGCAAACATATTATTACAAAATTCCTGCAACGTTTTATCAATTGAAACATCATTAAGCAGGCTGTTATTGGCAGCATATAAATAAGGTAGACTAGCAAATTTTGCCGGCGAAGCCTCCCACAAAAGCCCCTGGCTTTTTTGGTTTTTTGCAATTTGAGTAGTTGCTTTAAACTCTTCTAAACTAAATGCTGGCGTTTCTCCGCTCCAGGCCGATAAGTTTAAATAATTGTACTCCGAAATATTTGCTGTGCGCTTGTACCATCGGTTTCTTAATCCATTGGTGCTGGTTATATTTTGATAAACAGCTGGAACTAACTGTATGTCGATTTTATTGTTAATTGAAATACCCGGCGATGGAACATCGGCATGCGTAGAGTAGGCATAAACCTGAAATTTTTTACTAGGGAATATGCCATTTATTTTTTGTGCCGTATAATTTGCCAGCGTAAATTGCTGGTCACTTACGCTCTTATAGTCGCCAGCACTGCAACCCAAATTATCGGTAGTATTAGCCCACTGGGCAGCATCGGGTACTTCAATACCTATGTTTTTATAATTGTAGTTAATACTCCTGTAATGATTTACATACAGTGCCGTATTGCCGTAAATACTATTTGTATACTGTGTATAATTTTGTGCAATTGTATTGGCCCATAAATCTTTTGCAGCAGTATTGTTTACATCCGGTACAGAATGTGCGTTTGCAACCCTTGAATTATTATAAGGTGCTACATAGCACGGGTTATTTTGTAAAGTGGTAAGATAGGCACCTGTCATCAAATCGCCCCGGTGGCCTTGAAACCTGCTTACGCCCGTCATTCCATTCCTGCGCTGATATAGTGACCAATTATGCCCATTGTCGCCGTAACAAACATCCCATCCATAATCCGGATTCGAATCCATTATCCACGGATTGTGTCCACCACTTAAAAGCCAGCCGTTATATTTATATTTAAAAGTAAATACACTGTCGAGTTTTTTATAGGCTGACGCAATCGATGGAATGGTTTCCCAAATTGTGCCAGGTTGATAAAACTTAAATCCCAGAGCATTCAGGTATTGATAAAATCCAAAGCAAAGACCGTTATCTTCTGCAGCTGAAAATTTAATAAAATTAACCCCATCGCTTTCAACTTTACAGGCCTGGTAATCGGTAATGGAAGAATCATAAACAAAAATAACCCCGGTTTGAGGCATAGTTGTGTAAACCGAAACTGTGAACTGACTACCTGCAATAGATTTGTTTAACAACATAGCAGCATCAGCCGCAGTTGATTTAAGCAATTGGGAGGACAAAGCAGGATATTTGACGGTTTGAGCATTTGTAAAAAATGCACAAAACGCAAACACCAGCGTAACAAAGCAGGTGCGAATGATCGCCATAGTTCAGAGTTTTTAAGCTGAAAGACTATGGTCTCATCACAGAATGATAAGGATTTATACTTTGTTATTCTTTGGTTGGTAACAGTTAATTTCTGGGGAGCCGTAAAACTATATTAATTTATTTGAACTAGAAAGTATTTCCTCCTATTTATCTTTTAGTAATATAGAAAACAGGTTTTCATTATATACCCTTACACCATTTTGGTTTAAATGATCACTATTATAAAAGTCGGTACTATCAGATAAATTTAAGCGCTTATTAAAATTAATATACCTCGCTTTAGTGGAAAAATACTGGTCAATCTTTTCATTGTCTGTATATTTTTCATAGGCGGCTCTGGTTACGGGAGATTGAACCAAAATCAGCTTAATATTTCTTTCAGCAATCAGCTTAACTATTTTCTCAAAAGCATCAACCTGGTATTCTTTCGGAATCCATTCCGTTTTCTCTCCCTGTTTTTCGGCATTACTACTGTAATATTCCATCTTTCGCTCTACAAAACCGCCAGATACATAGCTGTCTTCTTTAATTATTTTATTTTCGTGGAAGTTTTTATTCCTATTAAATAGGTTTCTGTAATACCCATAAACTAAACTGTTATATGTTTTGATATTGTTTATCGAAAAGGCCATATTTAAAACATTACAATCAATCTCTCCATTTGCAATCATATCCAATGATGATTCTACACCATCATTTATAAAAGTATAAGGATACACTTCATAAATCACAGTTTTAGGCTTCAGGCTGTCAAGATATTTCTCTAATAAAAGTTTTGTTTGTATAGGTGTTTGCGCACTGGACCCTAGGTTAAAACTTTTAAAACCAAATTTTGCGGCAATCCTTGTATCAAAGCCCCTGTATGCATGCGATGACCCAATAAAAAGCAGGTCTATATCTGTATACTTTTCCACTTCTCTTGTTCTGGTATACATATGCCCATATGCACCAATCGAATAATTTACATTTTTTGTAACCGCTGGCGGCATCAGCTCTCCCCAAATAATAAGTAATGCCAAGTAAACACCTGCGGTAAACAGCATGAATAAAAAATATCGTTTTATAAACTTCTTTATCATTTGCTGAATTTAAAACTGAAAATAAATAAAAGCTGAGCCCGAAGTTGACATATACATGGCCATCAAAAAAATCAGGAACGAATAAAAACTCCACCTTATTATCCTGGGCCACTTTAACCCGATAACGGCAATTGCATATTGCTGTTGTCTACCAATCCATTCAATGCTTATGAACAAAAAAATTAAAAATATCAGAATGAAAAAATTATTTTGCGATGCAGCAAATGCTGCTTTTTCCGGCAAATTAAATAATGATGAAGAAAAAATTGTAGAGATATAGGCAAGTGCGTGCTGTACACTTTCGGCCCTAAAAAATATCCAGGCAAATAATGTTAACCCAAACGTGAGTAACATATTGAACAGTTCTTTTAAGGAGGGCAGGTATTTTCCTTCGGCTACTGTTCCTAAATTAACGCGGTTTGTATTTAAAAGTAAGGAGGGTAAAAAATATAAAGCATTTAATGCACCCCAGATAATAAAAGTCCAGTTGGCACCGTGCCAAAATCCGCTTACCAAAAATATAATAAAAGTGTTCCGTACTTTCATCCATGTACCACCCCTGCTGCCGCCTAAGGGTATATACAGGTAGTCCTTAAACCACGATGATAGTGAAATATGCCATCGCCTCCAGAATTCGGCGATATCTCTTGAAAAATACGGAAAGGCAAAGTTCCGCAACAGGTCAATTCCAAAAAGTCGGGCAGTGCCCAGTGCAATATCGGAATAACCAGAAAAGTCGCAATAGATTTGAAAGGCAAAAAACAAGGCTCCTAAAACAAGTGTACTTCCTGAATAATCAGCAGAATCATTAAAAATCGCATTGGCATACTCTGCACAGTTATCAGCAATTACAATTTTTTTAAAAAGCCCCCATAATATCTGGCGTAAACCATCTACTGCATTGCTGTAGTCGAAAAATCTTTTTTTCTTTATCTGTGGAAGCAAATGCGTTGCTCTTTCAATTGGGCCTGCTACCAACAATGGGAAAAAACTTACAAAAACTGAATAACTGATAAAGTTTCTTTCGGCCTTTATTTTTTTCTGATAAATATCAATTACATAAGATAAGCCGTGAAAAGTATAAAAAGAAATACCCACCGGTAGTATCACATTTAAAACCCAGAAATTAGTTTTGATACCTACATGCGAAAGGGCCTCTGCAAAAGAAGCTGCAAAAAAATCATAGTATTTAAATACGCCTAAAAACCCAAGGTTTATTATCACACTTAACCAGAACCAAAATTTTCTTTTGCGTTGACTGGTAGATTCATCCATTTTTATTCCGGTTGTATAATCCAGAATGGTGGAGAATATTAATAAAAAAAGAAAGCGGTAATCCCAACAGGCATAAAAAAAATAACTGGCAATCAGCAGCAATATATTCTGGAACGTCAGGCTTTTTTTTGCAACAAACCAATATAGCAAAAATACAATTGGAAGAAATATTGCAAAATCAATTGAATTAAAAAACATGGGGTTAGTTGTAAATTAATATTGACTTAAACATACTGTTATACCATATGCAAGTATATTCATTTTACAATTATACCGAATTAACCTTTATCAAAAAGTATACTAAAATGAAATTAATACTCAACGTATTAAAAAATGTGATTTGAGATGGAAGTTTGTTTTTTGGCGATAAAACTGACAAGTCAATTTTAATTGGCAGAGGGACACCGGTAACTACTCAGGTTATAGGTTATTCCTATCTCCGCAATAATGTACTGATCCTTTTGCTTACTCCAACCACGTTGCCTTCCTTCTACTCCTAATGGAGTTAAGGGAGTAAGTTCAACCGACCTGTCCTGCAGCAATGCGGCTGTAGACAAAGGTGTAAACTTATCAGCGCCTACAAAAGTTGTACTTACATCGTCCAAATAATCGGTGGTTGTAAAACGATGAGTTATTTCGAAAGAGAAATTTATTTTTTCGCTGATATTGTATTTAACACCTACTCCAAGTGGAATACACATGGCCAGAGTATTATAAGGCTTTCGGCCATTATAGCCTATCAATTGGCCTTCGGTACCCAAGGGACGTAAAAATTCTTTTTCGCCATTGGTATAAGCATAGGGATCGTAGGTAAAAACGCCAACACCCAAAGTAACATAGGGTGTAAAGCTGTAATTAGGATCTGTAGGAATGAACTTAAAAAAATTAAAATCTCCCTGTATTGCCACTTCCCAAATGTTGGTATTAAAGCTAAGGTTTCTGATATTCTGATATTCATTCTTGCTGTAGGTATCACTATATCCCAATTGGGCATAATGAGCGCTTAATCTTACACCCACATAATTGCCAAACTGCTTGCGGAAAAATGCGCCCAACGCCGGTTTGGGCCTGTTAAGTGCCACCCGTGTATTAAGATCGCCAAAATAATGGGCCACACCTACAGTAATACCAAATTCACCTTTTTGTACATATTCGTTATTTTGCGACTGTGCATTAACAGCTGTAAAGCTTATCAGCAAGAAAGCAAGAAATTTCATTTTCATAATATGCAAAATAAAGAATTGTTTTTAAATAAACGGTCCAAACACAGATTTGACTTAAAGGGTTTGTTAAACTTTAGGGTTCTTTCTTTTCAATTCGTAAACCCGCACTCATCATTTCCGGCAATGGGTTATCCCTCATAATTTGGGTAATCTCAAAATAATAATAGCCCGGTTTTTTAAACCGGCGCGGTTCGCCATTAAGCAGTTTCCGCACTTCCCATATATCATTCATACCGGTCCCTTCCCAGCCATTGGCATCATCACCAAGTTTAATATCTATTTTTTGTTTTTGTAAACTGTCGCCCGGTGGTTGTAAACCAATATTAAGCCAGATATTATTGTATTGATAGGCATCGGTATGGCGCAGTACCAAGTAAATACTATAGGCTGAAATGGTATCGCTGATGGTAAACGAACCCGAAACTTTAAAATCCGACTTCCATTGATAATCTGGAATGACCGTGTTCTTTTCGAAAACATCTATTTGTTTGCAGGATGCAAGGAACAGTAAACCAACTGTTATCAGTGTAAAAATAAATCTATTTCTGCCTGCTCCAATCATTCTAAAAAATCTTGTTTTATAAAATATTAAGTACCTGTTCTTTTGCTTTTTCCAATTCATTCTTCATTTTTACCACACATTTCTGAATATCTGCATCGTAGGCTTTGCTGCCTGTGGTATTTATCTCCCGCCCTATCTCCTGTAAAATAAAAGATAATTTTTTACCCTTGCCTTCTTCTGGCTCATCAATAATCGATTTAAAATACTCACAATGCTGACGCAATCTTATTTGCTCTTCATGAATATCAATTTTCTCCATGTAATAAATTAGTTCCTGCTCCATGCGGTTGTTATCAATATTCTCTTTGCCCACATGTTTTTCAAGTAAACTGTTTATCTCATCCTTAATTCTTGTTTTACGGTTGGGTTCTAGTTTTAAAATAGCTTCTTCCTGCTCCTTAATATTGCTAATGCGTTTTAGTAAGTCAGCTTCCAGCACGGCGCCTTCCTCGGCTCTGTGCTGGTTCAAATTATTTAATGCTTCCAGCAAAGTTTTATTGAACCCAGCAAAATCCGATTCGCCTAAAACATCATTAGTTGGTGTTACCACTTCTGGCAGGCGCAGCAATGCGCTTAAAACCGAGTTGGTATCGATGTTTAGCTCGCCGGCCAGCGTTTCTATTTGTGTGTAATATGCTTTTATAAGATCGGTATTGATATTTACCGGTTTGGATGTCCCGTTTTGTTTGATGACAATCATACAATCAACAGTACCTCTTACCAAATGCTCCTGTAATGTATTACGTATTTCAAATTCGTAAGGCCTTAATAATGGCGGCAATCGCAATTGCAGTTCAAATTGTTTCCCGTTCAGCGCTTTCACTTCTATCAAAAAAGTCTTATCATTTTCTGTTGATTCTGCTCTTCCAAAGCCTGTCATCGATTTCAGCATATTGTATAATTTAGGGCTGCAAGTTAAGGATATAATTACGAGTTGAATTTTGGGTATTCCTCAAAAGGTTTAAAGCCCATTATGCGCTCGGGTTTATCGAGTGGCAAAAACCCAAACCGAGTATACAAATCGTGGGCATCTTTGGTTGCCAGCATCCATCGCCGTAGGCCCTGTAAATCGGGATGCTGCATAATTACTTCCATCATAAATTTTGCCAAACCAATGCCTCTGTATTTTTCATCAACAAACACATCGGCCAGGTATGCAAAAGTTGCATGATCGGTAACTACTCTAGCAAAACCAATCTGCTCAGACACAATATTTTTTTCAGTTTTATACAAACCGAAACAAAATGACCCGTCAATACTTTTTTGAACAATCGCCAGCGAGATATTTTTTGCCCAGTAACTTTTGTTGCTCAAATAATTATGAATGTAGGCCACATTCAATTTACTTTTATCGGTACTTATCACAAATTTATCTTGTAACATTCTGCGGCTTTTAATGGTTGAAATTTTTTGTTTGCAGCAAACGTCTCTCAAAAAATAAAGCCCGGCTTTGCGAGCCGAGCTTTGTATATAGATGGGTTAGTAAGTACCGGGAACCAAATTCCCTTCACAATATTAAAAAGAATTTTCGCTAACCAAAAAATATTGGGCAATTATTTTATTCACATTTAGAATGTGGTTGTGGATAAGGCAGGCATTTTATCTTGCTGTTTTACGAGAAGCATAGCGCTTAAATAAAATTTGCGAGTCATCTTTTTTTTAAATAAAAAAATAGTCCTAGTCTGAAACCTCCTGTTTACAGCCCTTGCAGCCGTTCTGTTTTTTGCTACCGCATCTTTTTCATTAAAAGCATCATGCTGCATTAAATGCAAAAGCTTGCATCAATGGTTTCTTTTTAGGTTGTTTTTACCGAAAATATAAAATGAAAATATTTTAGACTTTTTTCAAAATTAGGCCCTGTTTTTTGCATTTTAGTGTAATTGTCTGATAAAAGCAAAGCAATGTACCTTTGCTGAAAATTTTAATTATGCAATTTCCTTCTCCGGTTTCGTTAACATGGGTGGCCGAATTTATCGGCGCAAAATTAATTGGCAACACTACAGATGCAGCTACTGGCATTAACGAAATTCACAAAGTTGAAAATGGTGATCTGGTATTTGTTGATCATCCAAAATATTACGACAAGTGTTTAAACAGCGCCGCCAGTTTTATCATCATCAATAAAGAAACAATAGTACCCGAGGGAAAAGCATTGCTGATTGTTGATAATCCGTTTGAAGCTTATTGCAAAATTGTAAACCATTACCGCCCGTTTGAAAAAACAAATAAAATGATTAGCGACTCAGCTGTGATTGGCGAGGGAAGTTTTATTTATCCAGGAGCATTTATTGGCAATCATGTACGCATTGGTAAAAACAGCATTATTCATCCCAATGCCAGCATCATGGATTATTGTATTTTGGGAGATAATGTGGTGATACAATCGGGCACTGTAATTGGCAGCGATGCTTTCTACTACAACGGCAAAAAAGACAGAGAAGTTTGGTATAAAAGAATGCCCAGTTGCGGAAGAGTAGTCATCGAAAATGATGTGGAAATAGGATCGGGCTGCACCATAGACAGAGGCGTTACACATGATACCAAAATTGGGCAGGGCACTAAGATGGACAACCTGATTCATATAGGGCATGATACCGTTGTTGGTAAAAACTGTCTGTTTGCTGCCAATGTAGTTATTGCTGGTGTAGTTACCATTGAAGACGGCGTTACTTTATGGGGCCAGGTAATCATCAACAAAACCTTAACCATTGGTGCTAATGCAGTGTTGTTAGGAAGAACTGGTGTTGGTACCGACCTAGAAGGCAATAAAACTTATTGGGGTGCTCCGGCGCAGGATGCACGTGCAGCACAAAAAGAACTGGTGTGGATAAAAAGGATTCCGCAGTTATGGGAAAAAGTAATGGGCAAATAAATATTTGCCCATTGTAATTTTATGTTCGTAAAATTAATTCCTCACTCTTGTTTCAATAGCTACATAATTTACCCCATTAACTTTTTGCAGTCGGGTATATTTAAATGAGTTTGCAGTAACCATAATATTTTCGAGGCTTACAATAAGCGGCGTTGGATATTGTATTACCATTTCCATTTTAGTTTTTTCCGCATTCTGGTATTTCCAGTTGAATTTGTATTCCTGTCCATTAAATAAATAAACACCAGTATTATCTGGATTGGATCTGTACAGGTCCTTATCAAAGTCTATCGAGTTCTCTTCTCCACCTCTTTTATAATATTTCATACTGTTTCCTTCAATCACCCTGCTCTCATCCATTTTCCAGGTTGCGCTGGTTAAGAAGCTACCACTAGATGGTGCATGCTCCATTTCCGCAACGGTTGTTTCATTGGATACAACTGCATTTTCCGGCTGCACAACTTTTGTTTTGGGAGTAATTGGGGTAACTATAGGCGCAGCTGCCTGTAGCTTAACAGCCGAAGCTGCTTTCTCTTTAAAATCATAGGGGAGCATATCGCCTACTTTTTCCCATGCCCAGTAACCGCTAATGATTACATCATTTTGTTCAAAATAAAATCCATTTTGTTCTATTATTAAAGACTCTCCTGGTGTAAAATTAAGCACCGAAAGTTGAAACTTTGAAGACGCTTCTGGATTAGCAGCAACATACAAAGGCGATGATTCCTCATCTTTATAAATAATGGCAACATCTTTATACTGCGGTAAAATTTCAACCGTGTTGGTGCTGTCATCACGATTATAATTCATGGTGGCATAAGCGTCTTTAACTTTTAATGGGACTTCTTTATCGTTTCGTTTAACGATATACTGAATTTCGTAGCCTTCTTCTTTTAATTTTTTCTGATACATACTACGCATGAAATGCAGGATGGATCCATTGTAAGCAATCTTACGGGCTGAGTTCCATTTTATCAACTGGTCAATGCTGCTGGTCTCCATTTCCTGAAACAATGGATACCCGGTGTACACACTTACTTGTGTGTTGTACTCATGCACAAAAGAATCCAGTTCATATTTAATAGTATAGCCCAAGCCTTCGTTTACAATTTCGAGTGGCGCAGTGGCCAGAATTTTTAAACGATTGGTTCTTTTGTAATAAAAAAACTTGAGCGCCTCTTTATTTTTTATATAACTAAGTTGACCATTAGCCGTCTTGCCCAGAAAATTCTCCATAAAAAAATTACCGTATTTCTCCAGTCCGTCTTTCACTTCGTAGGAGGCTTTTACAACAAACTCGTCCATCGATTTTTCTTTTTTCTTCAAATCAATAACTAGTTCATTATTTCCGGCATCGGCCGTGGTAACTCTTTTTGTTTCGGTGTTGTAACCGGTAAAGGTGATTACAATACTGTAACCACCATTGGGCAATTTTAAATGAAACACGCCGTCGTTGTTGGTAGCCGTACCAATGGTGGTATTTTCGGCAAATACCGAAGCGCCTTGCAAAGGAAGCCTTGTTTCCTCGTCAACTATTCGTCCGCTGATAGTATAATCGGACTGTGAAAACGAAAGCAATGATGTAAAAGAAAAAAGTAAAAAAGGAATAATTTTTTTCATCTGATATTATTAAATGTCTTTCTTTAATATAAAGAATTTAGTACAAGCCCGAAATTAAGTTATTGACTGTTAAGCTTTTGTTGTAATACTGAACAGGTTTCTGCAATAGTGTCTTCAATTGAACGATACGTAAACCCTGGCAGGTGTTTTTTTAGCTTGCTGTTATCGAAATTAACTTTTGCCAATGCTGTTGCAGCTGTCTCTTTTGTTATTAGCGGACTTTTGCCAGTGAACATGCTTTTAACTGCTTCGAACCGCCAAACAATTTTAGCAAGCCATGGAGTAACTTTTTTATGCGGCGGTTTTTTACCAAAAGCCCTTGCTATTAAATTGAACATATCCCTGTAGCTTCTGTTGTCTGCACTTAAAATAAATCTTTGCGCCGTTATATCGCTGTTCATTAATTCAATCATGGCTTTTGCAACATCACGTACATCAACAAACCCTGTTGTGCCTGTTGCGTACCAAGGAAATTCATCGTACACAGATTTAAAAATTTGTGATGAACCGCTGTTCCAGTCGCCGGGTCCTAATATGATAACAGGATTAACCATTACGGCATTCAGCCCTTCGCCAATGCCACGCCACACTTCCATCTCGGCCAAAAATTTAGATTGCCCGTATTTACTGTTGCTGGTTTCCTCGGTCCAGTTCATGGTTTCGTTAATGGGTTCGTTTTCTCTTATCCTGCCTAGAGCAGCAACCGAACTTACATAAACCATCTTTTTTACATTGGCATCCAAAGCTGCATTAACCACGTTAGCAGTTCCTTCAATATTTATTTTAAACATTTCGTCACGGCCTTTTGGGCCAAATGTAACAATGGCTGCACAGTGAAATACTTGGTCAATACCAATCATGGCTTCTTCTAAACCAACTACATCTAAAATATTACAGTGAAATTGCTGAAGATTTTCAGACTCAAAATTACTCAGTGGCGTGCTGTTATATATTGCCCTTACCTTTTTACCAGCATTCAATAACTGTGTAATCAATTCTTTTCCTACCAAGCCAGAACCTCCAGTTACTAAAATCATCGTTAATTATAATTATAAAATCCTTTTTTTGATTTTTTACCGAGTTCACCTTTTGCAACCTTTTCAATTTGCAAAGGAGAAGGTTTAAAACGCTCCGCCTGATTGCAGGCATCGTACAAAGACTGAGAAACAGCCAAGTTAATATCGTTACCAATAAGGTCCATTAATTTAAACGGGCCCATTTTAAAACCAGAAGCCTCGAGTATCTCGTCAACATTTTCTATCGTAGCAACGCCAGTTTCAACCAGTTTCATTCCTTCAAGGTAATAATGACGGGCTACTCGGTTTACAATAAAACCCGGTGCATCTTTACACATCACCGGTGTTTTTTTCATTTGCAGACAAAGATTATATACTGTTTCAGCAACTGCATCATCTGTTTGGTTTCCTTTTACCACTTCTACCAGTTTCATTACCTGCGCTGGGTTAAAGAAATGCATGCCCACAACCCGATTCGGATTCTGCACTTTTGCCTGTATTTCCGAAATAGATAAGGAAGAAGTATTGGAAGCAAAAATTACTTCGCTGTGATTTAGCTCCGCCAGTTGATTAAATATAGAAACCTTAGCTTCTGTTTTTTCAACAATGGCTTCAATAATAATATCAGCCAAACAATCGTTGGTATCAGTTACAAATTTTATCCGTTGGTAAATGGTTTCTTTTTCATCTGCGGATATCTTTCCTTTATTAAGCAGATAATCCAAGCTTTTTTTAATGGATAATTTTGCTTTTTCTAAAACATCAGTGTTGATATCAAATAACAATGTATAAAAGCCGCGTTGTGCCGCTGTTTGGGCAATTCCGCTGCCCATTGTGCCGGCACCAATAACGCAAATGGTATTTATCATCAATGAATTTGTGTTTAAATTTCGGTAAAGATATTATATCTCCCTTAGTTTTCACAAGACAGTTAACTGCCATAAAAAAATGCATTGCAGTTACTTGAGTAACAACAATGCATCAGAGTATTTATTGAGAAAATTATTTTCCCCCAGCTTCTTTCTTTGCTTCCGCCTTCATTGCATCATTTGCGGTAATGGCAAATTCAACCCGCCTGTTTTCAGCACGGTTGGCATCGGAAGTATTTTCTACTTTAGGCTGTGCTTCACCATACCAGTTTACGGTTAGTCTTGATGAACTAACACTATGTTGCTTCAAATAATTGCCAACCGCCTGGGCCCTGCGCTCTGATAAAGCAAGGTTATAACTATCGCTGCCTTTATCATCTGTATGTCCTTCCACTAAAATATTGGTTTCGGAATATTCATTAAATATTTGAACCAGTTTGTCAAGTGCTAATTTCGAATTTGATGTTATTTCTGATTTATCAAAATCAAAATATACACCCATTTTTGAGCCATCTGGATTTTTTTCGCTAAATGTTACAATGATACCCTCTCCCACTCTTTGCACATCAGCTCCCGGTATTTCATTCTTTATTTTTTCCGCCTGACGATCCATCTTATTACCAATAATACCGCCGGCAACACCACCCACAACACCACCAATAATTGCTCCCAATACGGTATTGTTTTTATTGCCCACATTGTTGCCAATTACTCCACCAATAACCGCACCACCAGCGGCTCCAATTACAGCTCCTCTTTGTGCTTTATTTGTTTTTTTAACCGTGCTGCAGCTTGTCCCCATCAACATAACAACGGCCATTATCAAGCTCATATTTCCTAATACTCTTTTCATAAAAATCAGTTTTTAATAAATAAATTATTTTCTGGTAAAATTGTAAATGATTGCTCCGGAATGTCCGCTGAATACAATATCAGACCTGAGCTTCATCGTGTTTTTACTCAGTTCAGAAATTGATAACCTGTACCCATCGCCATTGTCCATGGAATTTTTCTTATCATCAAGTCTTTTAAATTGAAATTCTCCGGGCAAGTCTTTTGGCTCATATATAGACCAGCGGATATATCGCTTTAAAACAGGACAACCATATCCCTTATCGATAAGAGAATAACTACCCATACTATTGTTAGAAATGAAATTCCACTGGCTACCGATAAAGCAACTAAATTCAGCTTCATTAAATATTTTTGTTTTTGCTACTCCAGTTATTCCCTCTGTGGTAATGGTCTGAAGCACCCAGTCGCCGTTAATAGTCTTCTTCATACTGCGGGCTTCTTTAGATACCGAGCATGAACTTAATGTGAGTGCAAATAATAGCATTACTAAACTGCCGCTTAAGAATCTCATTTTTGATAGTTTTATTTTTATACAGGAATGTTTGACGCAGTTCTGCGTTCAAATACGGTAAAGTCAATTATGATGCCAAACCAGCATTTCGGACTTACATAATTCTGTGAATCGTAATGATTCGAGCTATAAATTAATTGATTGCACTAAAGTAGTGCCGTATAGAAAATTTAAACCGCAGAGGTAAACTGTTTCAAAAACCGCACATCGTTTTCGCTGAACAGACGCAGGTCCTTAATCTGATATTTGAGCATGGTGATTCTTTCGATACCCATACCAAATGCAAAGCCGGTGTATTTATTACTATCGATGCCACAGTTATCTAATACATTGGGATGTACCATCCCACAGCCTAAAATTTCAACCCATCCTGTTTTTTTACAAACACTGCAACCTTCGCCTCCACATATCAGGCAACTAATGTCCATTTCGGCACTAGGTTCGGTAAAGGGGAAATAACTGGGACGGAAACGAACTTTCACATCTTTACCAAACATTTCCTGTACAAAAAAGTACAGCGTTTGTTTTAAATCGGCAAAGGAAACATTTTCGGCAATGTACAATCCTTCTACCTGATGAAAAAAGCAATGTGCCCTTGCGCTGATGGTTTCGTTGCGGTACACACGGCCCGGACAAATAATACGAATGGGCACATTGCCCTTTTGCATTTCACGTACCTGTACACTTGATGTGTGTGTGCGTAAAAGCCAATCGGGATTTTGAGAAATATAAAATGTGTCCTGCATATCCCTGGCAGGATGATTCTCCGGCAAATTAAGTGCCGTAAAATTATGAAAGTCATCTTCAATCTCGGGCCCTTCAGCCACAGCAAAACCAAGCCTTTGAAAAATAGAAATGATTTTATTTTTCACCAAACTGATAGGATGACGACTGCCCAATGGCAACGGGTCGGCGGGCAAACTCAAATCAAATTCGTTGGCCGTTTTTTGTTGACCGTTGTTAGAACTAGACTTTAACTCTTCGTGTTTGGCTTCTGTAAATAATTTAAACTCATTCAATAACTGGCCAGCTTGTTTTTTATCCTCGGCAGCCACATTTTTCATTTCTCCCATGATGGCTTTTACCATACCCTTAGTGCCCAGGTACTTGATACGAAAAACCTCTGCATCAGCATCAGCAAAAGCCACTATTTCCTGTTTTAGCGCTTCTATTTGTTTTACCAGATTGTCCATGGCGCAAAGATAAGGAACTTGGAGATTGCCGGTTTACCAGAGTCTTAAAAAACGTTGTTGGGCTTTATACAATATTTAACAGCCAATATTTTGAAACCGATTGTCGCTACTATTATCTTCATATTTCAAATTATTTATCCCAACTTTTATGGACCCCGACTCAGTCAACGCCTACTTCCCTTACAGGTTAATGGAACAGGCAACCGCACAACTTGCAAAAACAACCTTTTTGACCGTTGCTTTCTCCGCATGTTACAGTTACAAAACCGAAACATCAACAACCTCCGCAGCCTTTAAATTTGCCAAAGCAGATACAGTTATTGCTGCAGTAGTTAAAGCCGATACGCCGAACAAGAAAAAGAAAACTATCTACCTAACGTTTGATGACGGGCCCAATAAAGGCACTAAAAACATGATGCACATTGTGCAGGATGAGGAGATACCGGTTACTTTGTTTATTGTTGGTGAACATGTTTATGGCAGCAAGGAACAAACCGCCATTTTCGACAGCATCGTTAAATGTAAATATTTCGAAATTGCTAATCACAGTTTCACTCATGCTTTTCAAAATAAATATGCCAAGTTTTACCAGGTGCCCGATAGCGTTGTAAAAGATTTTAAGCGTTGTGCCGATAGTCTTCGTTTAACAGCAAATATCATCCGCACACCGGGGCGTAATATCTGGCGTACCAATTCGATAAACAGTACCGATATTAAATCGTCAGCGGCGACAGCCGACTCACTTTTTGCTAATGGATTTATTGTTGCCGGCTGGGACCTAGAATGGCATTACGACAGTAACTTTAAATTGAAGAACAGCAGCGATGAAATGATGTTGCAAGTTGATAGTATGTTTACCCATGCTAGAACAAAAACAACTGACCACTTGGTGTTACTTGCCCACGACCAGGTATATCAAGACCCCTGCGATTCTGCAGAACTGCGCCAGTTTATTATTAAACTTAAAGCTAAAAATGAATACAATTTTGAAGTAGTAAGTAAATACCCCTATTTGAAAAAAGCAGAATGATAATTATGCAATATTCATTATTTTTATACCTTAAAAAACACAACTATGTCTCTATTCAAATCGGGCAATCCGACCTTATCGGAAAACAGGTTTAAAGATTCTGTTTTACAGGATGTGATTTCGCATGATAACGCGATGACCGTTAATGGTACTTTGCAAAAATTTGGCTTTTTATTTCTAATGTTGATGGGCACTGCCTTTTACGCCTGGAAGGAAGTTTTAGGTGGCGGAAGTAATGCACAGCTATATATATGGGGCGGCGCTATTGGCGGTCTGGTACTTGCATTAGTGATGATATTTAAAAAAGAATGGTCCCCTTTTCTGGCTCCTGCTTATGCGTTGCTTGAGGGATTATTTGTAGGCGCCATTTCGGCTTACTATCATGCTGCTTTTTCAGAAATTGCTCCGGGGATTATTATGAATGCTGTTGGCTTGACTTTTGGAACCGCAATAGCTATGTACCTGTTGTATAGTTTCAAAATAATAAAGGCCACTGAAAAATTCAGGGCAGTTATTGTTACTGCCACAGCAGGCATTGCTATATTTTATGTGATTTCACTTGGACTTGGTTTCTTTGGAATAAATATTCCTTTCCTACATGAGGGAAGCGTTATTGGAATTGGCTTTTCACTTTTTGTTGTGGCCATTGCAGCGCTAAATCTAATTCTTGATTTTGATATGATTGAAAAAGGATCTGAATTGGGCGCTCCAAAGTATATGGAATGGTATGGCGCTTTTGGCCTGATGGTAACTATAGTATGGCTGTATCTTGAAATTTTGCGTTTGCTAAGCAAAATCAGCAGCAGGAATTAATAGACATTTATTAGATGAAGATAAACAAGGCCAGCATTTAAAAATGCTGGCCTTGTTTTATTTAAGTTCTTCAATTAAAGATTTGACTTTATTCTTTATGAAATCTCTTACTTCATTAAATTCTTTTGGCTCCATATTTTTCGGATCTGGTATCTGCCAATCAACAAATTGTTTAGCTGGCATCCAAGGGCAAGCATCGCCACAGCCCATGGTTACCACCGCATCAAAGGGAGCAAAAGATTTTACTTCATCCAGGCTTTTGCTATCGTGTTTGCTTAAATCGTAACCCAGTTCTTTCATAGCCGCAATGGCTTTTGGGTTTACAATACCACTGGGCTTGCTGCCGGCGCTGTAGGCTTCAACATTTTCGCCGCCCAGCATTTTCGCAAAGGCCTGGCTCATTTGAGAGCGGTTGCTGTTTTCAACGCAAACAAAAAGCAGTTTCATTTTCATAATTAGTTTTTTGGCGGTGAGCCACCCTTTGGGGGGTGATTCACCGGTTTAACAGCAGCCACTCCCCGGCTCACAGCAATTACGATCATCCTTTGCAGGCTTATCGGCGTATACAGTAATACTGGTGATTTTGGTACCGCCTTTTTTATAGGTAGCAATTTCTTCTTCCGATAAATAGTTCTTTAAAATATCATCGGGTATTTTAATTTCCTTTTCTTTTTGAAGTACTATGTTTTGGAAACCAGCTGCTTCAATCATTTCCAGATACACTTCTCTTTGAACGGCACCGCTAACACAGCCTGCATATAATTCGGCAACTTCCTTCCACTTAGCGGGTAGGTTTCCTTCTAAAACAATATCTGAAATGGAAAAATGAGCGCCAGGCTTTAATACCCTAAAAATTTCGCTGATTACTTTGTGTTTATTTGGAACCAGATTTAGTACACAGTTGCTTACAATTACATCAGCGTAGTTGGAAGTAACAGGCATATCGTCAATATCACCTAAGCGAAACTCAACATTATTAAAATTCAGTTTTTCTGCATTGGCTCTGGCTTTGTTAATCATCGCTTCGGTAAAATCAATTCCTAAAACTTTTCCATTTTCACCAACTATTTTTCGTGCAATAAAAGCATCGTTACCGGCACCACTGCCAAGGTCAATCACGGTATCACCCGCTTTAATTTTTGCAAATTCGGTTGGCAATCCGCAGCCAAGCCCTAGGTCAGCATCAGGATTATATCCTTCCATTTTAGTATAATCATCACTCATGATGTTATACACTTCATCACCACCACAAGATGATGTAGCACCGCAGCAGGAAGCTAAATTTTGATCCAGCGATTGCTCCGCAATAGCTGCGTACTTTTCTTTTACGAGTTCTTTAATTTGTGTTTCGTTGTTCATGGCGTTTTTTTGAAGCCCCAAACCCCTGAAGGGGCTTTTACCGGAGCGGTTAAAAATACTTTTTAATATTAATCATATTCTCCGCTAAGCTAAGTTCCCCCCTTCAGGGGGCGGAGGGGGCATTGGTTTTTAGCAACAAGCCTTCTCATTCTGCACTTTAAGTTTGTTAAATAGAAAACTGAATTCACCCATAAATTTTTCAAATGCTTTCCAGTTGATGCAGTAGCAACTACGTGGCCCATCAATATTTCCGTCAATCAGTCCGGCATTTTTTAACTCTTTCAAATGCTGCGATACGGTAGACTGCGACAGCGGCAACACTTCTACAATCTCTCCGCAGATGCATTCGTTCTTCTGCGCCAGTAATTTCAATATGGCAATTCGTGCCGGATGTGCTAGTGCCTTGGCAAATGCTGCCAAATCCTGCTCTTTTTGTGTGAATGCTTCTTTTTTGTGAATAGCCATATATTTAATCTTATATCGCAAATATACGATTAATAAAATCAAGTCACCAAATATTTTCAAATAAAAAAGTCAGGTGGCAAACCTAACTTTGAAATATTCTGCATCTTAAAGCTTTGCCAAAGTTTAGAACTTTGGCAAAGCTACCTGCGTTTTTAAAACAACTTATTCCCTTCCATCTAACAAATTACCCAAGCCTCCTAAAATACTTCCTTCCTCTTTGCGCTTATATGTATATTGCTGTAAACGGCCTGCCAGTCTGCTTATTGGGAGTGATTGTAACCACACTTTACCGGGTCCGGTCATTTTTGCGAAGAATAAACCCTCGCCGCCAAACATCCAGTTTTTAATACCTTTTACAAATTCAATATCAAAATCTACATTGGCTGTATAGGCTACAACACAACCGGTATCTACTTTCAGAATTTCACCTGGCTGCAATGTTTTTTCAATCACATAGCCACCTGCATGCGCAAAAGCCATTCCATCGCCTTCTAGTTTTTCCATTATAAATCCTTCGCCGCCAAAAATACCGGTACCCAACTTGCGTTGAAATTCGATGCCTATGCTTACACCCTTGGCAGCGCATAAAAAGGCATCTTTTTGAGCAATGATCTTGCCGCCCAGTTGCGACAGATCGAACGCAATTATTTTTCCGGTATACGGTGCTGCAAAACTCACCCGCTTTTTTCCCTGACCGGTATTGGTAAACGCTGTCATAAACAAGCTCTCTCCTACCAGCAGTCTTTTACCGGCGCTAAACAATTTGCCGAGCAGACTATTGTCCTGTTGCTGGCTTCCGTCACCAAAGATGGTGTTCATCTCAATGCCGTTATCCATCATCATAAAGGCTCCGCTTTCGGCAATGGCCGTTTCATTGGGGTCTAATTCAATTTCTACAAACTGAAGTTCCTCTCCGTAAATTTTGTAATCAATTTCGTGGTTTGTTATCATGGCTGATTTTTATGTGAAGTTAATATCAATAGGAAAAAGGAAATCATAAAATTATGATGAATGGTGTTTCCTTTTATTAACCGCCGCCAGGGTTAAAAACGCCGATGGGGTTGCGTAAAATCCCGTCGCCGGTTAACTTGAATTAACTGCAAAAAAATGCCGCTCAATTAATGAGCGGCATTTTCAACAAATATTTCTAACTATGTATTGTAATCTGGTAACAGGTCATTTCCGTTATCATCCCTATTCTGGTTTTCTTTTTGCTGTCCATTCCATACTTTTTTACCCTGCAATCTTCTACCCAAGTACATGATACCTACAAAAATGAAGAAGAACGGACCGGCAAAACCAAGTATGGCAACATATCTTGTTCCGTAGAATTTTTCCATAGGCCTGCGCAATCTTTCGGCGATAATATACATACTCGGCACCATAATCAATGTGAGGAAGAAAGCGAAGATTAAACCAAAGATTATTGTCCAGCTTAAAGGTCCCCAAAATACCACACTGTCGCCACCAAAGAAAATATGGGGATTCAGATGCTGAAAGAAAGAAACGAAATTAATATTGAACCCTACTGCTAGTGGTAGTAACCCGAGCATTGTTGCCGACGCTGTTAACAATACCGGAATGATACGAATCTTGCCGGCCTGTATGGCCGCTTCCCTCGTCTTAACACCTCTCCCACGCAATTCATCGGTAAATTCAATCAACAAGATTCCGTTTTTAATTACTATACCTGCCAAACCGATTACACCTACCAATAACATGATAGTCGCAATGGTCATTCCTGTAAATGCATATCCAAGCAATACACCAATTACCGAAAAGAATATTTCTGTTAATACAATGAATGGTTTACTCATAGAGTTGAACTGCAGTACAAGGATCAAGAATATCAACCCAAGCGCAAGAACGAAGGCTTTTATCAAAAAGCTGTTTGTTTCTGCTTCCTGCTCACCTTGCCCGGTTTGTTTGATGGTTACATCAGCTGGGATCATGTTCTTCGATTTAAAGTCGGCAATCTTTATAGCAAGTTCTGCATTTACTTTCCCGGTCAATGTAGGATCAAGCACATTTGACTGTAATTGAATAGTCCGCTTTACGTTCTTACGGGCTATAGCACCAGAGGTATTGGTATAATCGATGGAGGCAACCGCACTCACGGGAATCGATTTTACCATCATGGTATTCATATCCATGAATGTAATACGCATGTTCATTACATCGGTGATATTTTTCCGCTGAAGGTCGGCATAACGCAACTGAATTTTATATTCATCCTCTCCTTCCTTTAGTTTACTTACTTCTTTTCCAAATACAGCAGTACGAATTTCCATTCCGATCTGTGCCGTACTCAACCCTTCCATCATTGCTTTTTCACGATCTACGTTTACAGTTATTTCCGGACTATTAAGATCCACATCCATCCGCAAATTTTCGATGCCGTATACCTGGTTTGTATCTAAATAATTCTGAAGACTACTGGCAACCTTGGCAATCTCTTCAAACTTATCACCAATTACTTCTATGTTAACCGGAGGATCGGTTGGAGGTCCCCCATCTTCCTTCGCCACTTCAATACTGGCGCCGGGAATCCCTACCATTTGCTTTCTTATTTCATCCATGTATGGTTTTGTCTTTTTACCATGCCGTTTTTCATACTCTACAAAAGAAACCTGTATTCTTCCCAAATTAGATTGAATGCTTCTGTTATTACTTCTTGGATTGTTAGCACTGTTAGCCACGTTGGCAATAATGCTTTCCACAATACTTCCTTCGGTACCGGGCTTTTCTGCTTCCAGCACTTTATATACTTTTTTCTCCAGCAAGTGAGTTACACTATCAGTGGTTTTCACATCGGTACCCACTGGCATTTTTAAATACACATAAACAAAATTCGGATCGCCACTGGGGAAAAAGGTTTGGTCATTGCCTCGCAAAACCAACAAACCTGCGGCAACTGGAAACAAAAGAAACAAACTAACCAGCATCCAAACCGGCCTACGCCCATGCAATACCCAGCGCAATAATGTTTCGTAACGTCGCATTAAACCAGGTAACACCCTGTTCTGGAAATAATGAATAATATCGCGGAATAAGTAGCGGTTTAATATAGATAGTAATACCATGAACCAAAGAAAGTTTGCCACGCCATGCCAACCAGCCAGGTG
>JBKJPN010000005.1:0-22951 GCA_046595125.1 Ferruginibacter sp. | reverse complement strand
AATGAAAGGCCGGTAAGCTTCGTACACAATGGAAAGATGGAGCTCCATTATTTCAGTTATATTTTTCAGCCACAACGCACTGCAGACAACGAAATAGAAGGCATCGCTGTAATCGGCGTCGAAGTAACCTTGCAGGCTTTAGCAAATCAAAAGATAAAAGAAAGCGAAGAACGGTTTAGCACTTTAGTTGAAAATATGGAGAACCTGGCCTGGCTGGCTGATGGAGAAGGCTCCATTTATTGGTATAATAAACGCTGGTTTGATTACACAGGAACCACACTGGAAGAAATGAAAGGTTGGGGCTGGCAAAAAGTACATCACCCCGACCATGTGGATAGGGTAGTGAATTTTGTAAAAGACGCCTGGCACAAAAACCAATCCTTTGAACTTACTTTTCCGCTCCGGGGTACTGATGGGGAATACCAATGGTTCCTCACCCGTGCTTACCCTATAGCCGATGAACAGGGCAAAGTGATACGATGGATTGGAACCAATACCAACATTGATAAACAAAAGAAAACAGAGGTAGAAATTAATTACAGCAAAGCCTTACTGGAAGCGCATAATGAAGCCAGCATAGATGGCATTTTACTGGTAGATGCCAAAGGGAAGATTATTAGTTATAACCATAAGTTTATAGAGTTATGGAATATGCCACTCCAAATTGTACAGGCACAAGATGATGAAGCAGTGCTGAATTTTGCCATGCAACAACTGCTGCATCCCGAACAATTTATTAAAAAAGTAAAATATTTGTATGACCATCCAACCGAAACAAGTGTTGAACTGTTGGAATTTACAAATGGCAAAATAGTGGAGCGGCATGGGTATGCAGTAATTGCACCAGATGGCAGCTATTATGCCTGGTCTTGGACGTTCAGGGATATTACCATTCAAAAAATATATGAAAAAAATATAAAACAAAGTGAAGAGCATTTTAGATTTATGGCTAACGCCATGCCCCAAAAAGTTTGGACGGCCAATGCAGCAGGCAATAAAGATTATTTTAATCAAACATTACTGGATTATACCGGATTAACCTTCGAAGAATTAAAAGACAATGGCTGGCAAAAGGTGATTCATCCCGAAGATTGGGAAAATAATAAAATACTATGGGAGGAATCTATAAGCACCGGAAAAGATTATGAAACCGAGAACAGGCTGCTGCGTAAAGATGGGGAATATTTATGGCACCTTACCAGGGCTGTAGCTTTAAAAGATGATTACGGCCACATAAAAATGTGGGTAGGCAGTAAAACCGAAATACAGGAACAGCGCCAGCTACAAGAAGAGTTGGAAGAAAAAGTAGAGGAACGCACCGCCGAATTGAATGAAGTAAACAGAATACTGCTGCTGAAAAATCAGGAAATAGAAGAAGCCACAGCCAAACTGATGTCGGAATATTCACGCAGCCTCATTGAAGCCAGCCTTGATACGATGGTTACTATAAATACGGAGGGTAAGATAACCGACATGAACCAGGCCGCAATAAATATAACGGGGCTTACCAGTGAACAACTTAAAGGAAATAACTTTTTCGATTACTTTACCGAACCAAAAAAAGCCGAGGAAGTTTACCAACAAGTCTTTGCAAAAGGTTTTATTACTAATTCTCCGTTTACGCTCCGCCATGTGGATGGTATGCTCACCGATGTATTGCTAAACGGGTCGGTTTATAAAGATGCCGAAGCTAAAGTAGCAGGTGTAGTGTTAGTGGCCAGAGATATTACTGAGCAAAAAAAGATTTCGACCGAATTAACCGAGGCTATTATTATTGCTGAAATGGCAACGGTAATTGCCGAAGATGCCAAATTGAAAGCCGAACATGCCACACAGGTTGCCGAAGATGCTGTAAAATCCAAACAGCAGTTTTTGAGTAACATGAGTCATGAAATACGCACACCGATGAATGCCATTATCGGGTTTACCAAAGTAATTTTAAAAACGGAGTTAACGGCTAAGCAAAAAGAATATTTGACCGCCATCAGGCTAAGTGGCAATTCGTTGATCGTACTTATTAATGATATACTCGACCTGGCCAAAGTAGATGCTGGTAAAATGTCTTTCGAAGAAATTCCTTTTAAAATGCACACATCCATAGCAGCCATGATGCACCTGTTTGAAAACAAAGTGCAGGAAAAAAATATAGCACTCATTAAAGAATATGACAACAATATTCCCGACACTTTGCTTGGTGACCCGGTACGCCTGCACCAGATTATTTTAAACCTCGTTAGTAATGCCGTAAAGTTTACGTCTACCGGAAAAATAACAGTAAGCCTGCGTTTATTAGAAGCTAACGACGAAAAAGTAAGCATTGAATTTACAGTTGCCGATACAGGCATAGGCATTCCGGAAAATAAAGTTGACCAAATTTTTGACAACTTTCACCAGGCATCCAGCGATACCACCAGGCTCTACGGAGGAACGGGTCTGGGCTTAGCCATTGTAAAACAACTGGTGGAATCGCAGGGCGGAACCATCAGCGTAAAAAGTAAAATAAATGAAGGATCGGCTTTTAGTTTTACGCTGAATTTTAAAAGGACAAATAGACAAGCAGAATCAGAAATTGAGCTATTGAATTTAGATCCTGAAACGAAAAACATAAAAGTATTGGTGGTGGAAGATATTGCACTCAATCAATTGCTGATGAAAACCCTGCTGGATGATTTTGGATTTGAGCGGGATATTGCCGCCAATGGTAAACTGGCCATTGAAAAACTTGAGGAAAAAGAGTACGATATTATTTTAATGGACCTGCAAATGCCAGAAATGAACGGGTTTGAAGCAACAGAATATATCCGCAATAACATGCATTTAAAAATTCCCATTATTGCATTAACGGCAGATGTTACCACCGTTGATGTGGAAAAATGCAGGATAGCAGGTATGGATGATTATATTGCCAAGCCTGTTGACGAAGCATTATTGTACAGCAAAATAGTGAGCCTGGTAATGAAAACAGGGCAAGTAAAAGATATAATACCTCTGCAAAATAACGGGACTTTACATAAAGAAACCAGGTGTACCGACCTAGCCTACTTAATTGGCATAACAAAACATGATGGACAACTGATGATGGAAATGATTGCACTATACTTGGAACAAACCCCAACTTTAATCAACAGTATAAAAAAAGCAATGCAGGATAAAGATTGGGAAGCCCTCCATGCAGCAGCACATAAAATGATTCCTTCCTTTGCCATTATGGGTATTAATAAAGAATATGAAATTATGACTAAAAAAATTCAGGAATACAATGGAAATATACCCGATGCTGCTACTACAACCAACCTGGTAGCGCAACTTGAGCAGGTATGTAAACAAGCCTGTACCGAACTGGAAGAAGAATATACTACACTTAAAAATACCTTATCATGAAAAATGAAAACAGCACCGGCGTACCGGCAGGCAGAATAAAACTTTTTTTGGTAGATGATGACGCCCTGTTTTTAAAACAGTTGGAAATTGAATTAAAGCAACATGCCAATTTCGAAATTGAAACCTTTGCAACCGGCGAACTTTGTCTGGCTAATTTAACAAAGGCACCCGATGTGATCATTTTAGATTATCACCTGGATGGTATAGACAAGAATGCGATGAACGGCATGGATACATTAGATAAGATAAAGGCATTTAATTCCGATATTCCCGTAATCATGCTGTCATCGCAGGATAAAATTGATGTAGCCATAAACTGCATGCACCACCGGGCTTATGACTATGTAGTTAAAAGCGAAACCGCCTTTATGCGGCTGCAAAAAGCAATCACTTCCATATTCAGTTATAAGAAGATGGAGAAAGAACTAAGTTGGTACATGGATCGGATGTAAAATCAGCTTATAAATCCCTTTTCGTAATTCCCTACCTCGCAAAATACTTTCAAGAAATCAACCAGGTGTGAATTATGCAAGCTTTTGCCACACTCGTGTAATAAATTTCTTCAACAAAAACTCATATTTGCTTATCCACATTTTAACTAATCTAGTAAAGCAGCAAGCAAATAATACACAAGTGTTAAGCAATTGTACATGAAAACTAACCTTCCGGTTTTGCCACTTAATATCCTGCTTGCAGATGATGATGTAGACGACCGCTTTTTCTTCAGCAAAGCATTGAACGAAATGCCCGTTGCAACCAGCCTTAATACGGTAGTTAACGGCGAAGAGCTAATGGAATATCTTACAGAACATGAAGATAATCAACCAGACGTATTGTTCCTCGACCTGAGTATGCCCCGCAAAACAGGCTTCGAATGTCTTTCAGAGATAAAAGAAAATAAAAAATTAGCAAATCTTAATGTAATCATGTTTACCACTTCGTTTACAAGAAGTACTGATTTGGAGGATAACCTTAAAAAGACGCTGACCCGAATGGGTGCAACAGATTATATACGCAAGCCAAGCGATTTTGATACCTACAAACTGGTAATTCATGACGCACTTATCAGGCTGATAGAAAAAAGAAAAACTACACAAAGGGAAATTACTTTGTAATTGTGTAAAGCTGGTACGTTTATCGCATAAGCTATAGTGCAGAAAAATAAATTGCACTTTAAAATTATAATTATGCCCTTAAAAGAACTAAATATATTGCTGGCCGATGATGATATTGATGATTGTCATTTTTTTAAAGAAGCTTTGGAAGCATTGCCACTCAATACAAAACTTAAAATTGTACATGACGGTGATCAATTGATGAGCTACCTCCAAGCAAATGAAGATTACCCCCCCCGTGTTCTTTTTTTGGATATTAATATGCCCCGTAAAAATGGTTTCGAATGTTTATCAGAGATAAAACAAAATCCTAAACTCAAAGACCTGCCGGTAGTTATGTTTTCAACATCCAATGACCAGGACAGAATAAATATACTTTTTAAAACAGGTGCTGATTTGTATATCCGCAAACCGGCAAATTTTGCTCAGCTTGTACAGGTATTACATCATGCACTGCCTATTGCAGCCGAAAACATTTTTTCGAACGGCAAATTAAAATATATCCTGAACGCATGAGCCTAAAGAAGTTGCATATACTGCTGGCCGATGATGATGCCGATGATTGCCTGTTTTTTAAAGATGCGCTCAAAGGAATGCCTGTAGTTACCCAACTTGCAACAGTGCACAACGGCGAACAGCTTATGCAATTGCTTCATACAGAAAAAACACAACTTCCTGATATCCTTTTCCTGGATTTAAACATGCCACGTAAAAATGGTTTCGAATGTTTAAAAGAAATAAAACAAGATAAAAAATTGAAGGTCATACCAGTCATTATTTTTTCAACCTCCTACGAGCAGGCCGTTGTAAACCTGTTGTACGATGGTGGGGCTCATTTTTTTATCCGTAAGCCATCTGAATTTTCGTCGTACAAAAAGATAATTCTGTATACGCTTACACAGATCATGCTCGATAACCTGGTGCAACCTACTAGAGAAAATTTTGTACTCAGAAAAGATATTAACCTGATTAACTAGTCAATTATTAAAAGCATCAATATGCCAAATACCAAAGAAGCTGCAGAGGATAAATTAAGTATTGCCAATCAGGAGCTTATTTTTCAAAACCAGGAAAAAGAAAAAAGAGCAGCCGAATTAATCATTGCCAACAAAGAACTTATTTTTCAAAACGAAGAAAAAGAAAAAAGAGCAGCCGAGTTAGGTATTGCCAATAAAGAACTTATTTTTCAAAATGAAGAAAAAGAAAAAAGAGCGGCAGAACTGATTATTGCCAACGAGGAACTCGCTTTTCAAAATAAAGAAAAAGAAAAAAGAGCAGCGGAACTAATCATTGCCAATAACGAACTTATTTTTCAAAATCAGGAAAAAGAAAAAAGAGCGGCCGAATTAATCATTGCCAACAAGGAACTGGCTTTTCAAAATGAAGAAAAAGAAAAAAGAGCAGCAGAGCTGATCATTGCCAATAACGAACTTGCTTTTCAAAACGAAGAAAAAGAAAAAAGAGCGGCGGAGCTAATTATTGCTAATAAGGAACTAGCCTTTCAAAATGAAGAAAAAGAAAAAAGAGCAGCCGAACTGATTATTGCCAACAAAGAACTGCTGGCTTTCACCTATATATCAAGTCACGATCTGCAGGAGCCCCTGCGTAAAATACAAACCTTTGTAACCATCATTCTCGAAAATGAAAATAAAAACCTGAGTGAAAAAGGTAAATACAATTTTCAGCGCATGCAACTGGCTGCCCAGCGCATGCAGCAACTTATCGACGACCTACTCGCCTTCTCCCGTATCAGCACCACCGATCATGTATTTGAAAAAACAGATCTCAAAATGATCATTGAAGATGTAAAAAATGAACTGAGGGAAAATATCCAGGAAAAACAGGCAACTATTGAAGCTGCTGAAATTTGCCCGGTTAGCGTTATTGCTTTCCAGTTTCGTCAACTAATGTACAATCTCATCAGCAACGCACTTAAATTTTCTAATCCATCGGTTCCGGCACACATCATTATAAAGTGTATCATAGAAAAAGGCAGTGTATTAAATACGGCATGCATACCTAAACAACATGTTGCCAAAACTAATGATCAGGGCGACCACGAAAATTTTTCTCCCGAAAAAAATTATATCCATATCAGTGTATCCGATAATGGCATTGGCTTTGAGCCACATTTTAGCAATCGTATCTTTGGTGTTTTCCAAAAACTACACAGCAAAGAAGTGTACAAAGGCACCGGCATTGGGCTCGCCATTGTAAAAAAAATTGTAGAGAATCACAAAGGCTTTATCACAGCAACCGGCGAGCTAAATAAAGGCGCCAGGTTTGATATTTATATTCCGGCAGATTAAAAGATATTTGTAAGACTTCGTCACATGCGCTAACACAGCCCATCTTGTTTACAACCGCATGTGTGAATCATACAACTTTATTATTCAATTGTGTAATGTTGATTCTCTAAGGCCAGCTTAACTTTCCATAGCCAAAATTCTTTTACAAGGTCTTTATTAACCAAAGCAATAATGAAAACAATTTTGATTATTGAAGGCAACTGCAATATCCTGGAAAACTTGGTTGAATACTTAGAGCTGGAAGGCTACAAGATTTATTCAACCAATAACGGGCAAAGAGGTGTTGAACTAGCTAGGGAATTTATTCCCGATTTGATTATTTGCGATACGCCCATGGCCGGTTTTAACGGCTTCGAAGTGCTAAGGTTGATTCTAGATACAGCTGATACTTATGAAATTCCATTTATTTTTTGTTCGGTACGCTCTGAGGCGATTAACAGGTCTGAGGCGCTTGCCTTTGGAGCCGATAATTATATTGTAAAACCTTTTGAACTGGAAACGATGCTGCAAATAGCGAAGAACTGTATAGCATCGGGCAGCAAAAGACTGAAACAGGCAGTATGATAAATTCAATGTTTAATAAACTTACAAAGTACGATTTTGAAAAGCTCCGGCAGTTAAATATTCTGCTGGTCGAAGATGATTTGTTGAATGCAAAACTCGTTTCGATTATGTTTTCGCAAAATGGATTAAAATTAGACGTTGCAGCAAATGGTGCCGCCGCCATTGAAAAAATAAAAACAACAAATTACGACGCCATCCTGATGGATATGGAAATGCCTGTAATGAATGGTTACCAGGCAACAACAGTGATTAGGGAGCAACTTAAAAATAATATTCCTATAATAGCCTTAACCGCCAATGCCTTAACTGGCGAAAGAGAAAAATGTTTACAATACGGCATGAATGGATATATAGCAAAGCCTGTACATGCCGATATTCTTTTTAAAACAATCTATGATTTAACTGGCAGTATTAAAATGGCTGCAATAAAGAAAAAGATTACTAAAACAAGTAACTCCCCTTCTGTTTCTGTTAATGTTTGTAACATGGGTTACCTTATCAACGCAACAAGCGGCAACAAAAAAATCATCAATGATATAGTTGATGTTTTTTTTAAAGAAACAAAGAAAGAACTGGTCTTCCTAAATGATGCCATTAAAAAAACAAACTATACCGTCATTAGTGATATCTCCCATAAAATAAAATCTGCTTTTTCAATCCTTGGTATCTCGGTACTAGAGCCCGTTTTTGAGGAAATGGAGCAATTGAGCAGCATTGCCACGCCCACAAAAAGAATAGAACAATTGAACCGCCAGGTAAATATTGTTTTTAAACAGGCCAGGGCTGAAATGAAGTCCACCTATTAACTACCATTTATTTTTTTGATACAAACGGCTGGCCATACAGCATCTACCGTCGTATTAACTATATCCAGTCGCAATAGAAATTTCACACAAAGGCAGAAAGGAACAAAGGTTAATGCTTATTGGCCTTTGTTCCTTTGTGAGAAAATGACATATCAGGCTTAACATAAAACTAGTGTTAGTTTTAAACAAAAACATTTTCGTTATTACCCATAAAAAAACCTCCGAATAAATCCGGAGGTTTTTTTTATGAGCTAGGGTATTATCAATAATTCCTCAATGTCATTTCAACTCTTCTGTTTTTAGCACGGCCTGCAGCAGTTGTGTTATCTGCTATTGGTTTTTCCTCACCATATCCAAGAGAAGAAAGACGACTTTCATCAATTCCTTTACTCACTAAATAAGCTTTTACAGAAGCTGCTCTTTCGTGAGATAGGGTATGATTATATTCATCGCTACCAACATAGTCAGTATGCCCGTCTATCTGTACTTTGAATGAAGGGTTATCTTTTAAAATAGAAACCACGTCATTTAATTTGGCAAATGATTTGGCCAACAATGTTGATTTAGCTGTTTCGAAGAAAATATTTTCGGCGGCTAATTTAACACGCTTAATAATTTCGGCGCTTATAATCGGGCAACCAAAGTTAGAAGCCGGGCCTTTCTCATTGATACATTTATCCTCTTCATCATTCACACCATCTCCATCGGTATCCGGTATTGGGCATCCCTGATAACGGGCTAAACCAAATACTGTGGGGCACTTATCTAACTCGTCATTCACACCATCTTTATCTGTATCCGGTATAGGACAACCCTGGTAACGGGCCAAACCAAATACATCCGGACATTTATCATCCATATCAGCAATGCCGTCTCCATCTCTATCAGGGCAACCCTGCAATGCTGCAGTGCCTGGAATATCAGGGCATCTGTCAACAATATCCAAAACTCCATCTCCATCTCTGTCTAAAACAACAGGCATTGGCGGCGGTGGTGGTGGCGGTAGTTTACGGCCCACACCCACTTTCAAAGCAATACCAGCTCTTATAGTAGTTAGATTCCAAGTTTCAATTGTACGTGGATTTTGGCCAAAATAAGGATGATAAGAAACGAAAGGAGAAACAACAAATTTAGTTTTGCTGTTAGATGAACCCATCATAAAATCATAACCCATACCTACCTGTCCGGAGATAACAGCTTTTTTAACGTTATTGATTTCGCCTTCCATTTCAGGAGTTGGTGCCTGGTTAGGAAAAGCGGGATTAATGCCCAGTTTATATGTAAATGATTTTTCTGTATTGTAGGCCATACGTGGACCCGCATAAATATAAAAACCATTTTTAAAAGGAGCTAACAATAAACTAGGCTCCAAAGTAACATAGCTTAAATTAGTTTTCAAATCTGCAGGGCAGTTACAGGCTGTGGTTGCCTGATCGAATTTTCCCCTGCGGCTATCATATCCGCCCTGTACCATAAAACCCAATATTGAGTTTGCTGGGCGGTATTGAATTAATCCACCAGCATACAAGCCAACACCTTTCCCTTTATGGAAAGTTGCAGGTGATGCAAATTCAGTACTCAGCTGCCTGGTACTACCGTCAAAGAAGTTAACGTTTGCTGCACCCACTACTCCAAAATACCAAGATGGTTTTGAATATTGCTGCGCTTGCGCAGATGATTGAATTGCCGTTAAGATAAAAGCACTAATGATAAGGCTTTTAATGATTCGGCTGTAAGTGGACCACGCCTTGCGTGATCCCCTTTTAAATTTATTTTTAAGTTGCATATTTTTTTATTTAAGGCTTAATAATGATGTTAGTATGTGTCATAACTACTGAACCATTCCTGGCCAGCATGCGTCCTACTGCTGTAGCATAAGAGTTCATGGTAATGGATGTTAAGGCCAATATGTTTCCCTGGAATGAAGTATAGTCACCAATTACGGCTGAACTTCCAGTTTGCCAATATATATTTTTAGCCTGTGCTCCACCGGCAAGTATCACACTTCCGCCGGCACCACCCACTGTAGTAAAACCAGATGCTATCTGGAAAATCCAAACGGCATTCACGTCACCTTGAGCGTCAAGTGTAAGATTACCATTCGCTATTGACAGTGTGGATGTTGTCTTGTAAATACCTGGAGCAAGTGTTTTACCTCCCTGATCTCCCGATACAGTTACCGGTGCAGGAGATACTGCTCCTTCAGCGGCCAAGTATGCATTCGTAAGATCAGTTTTAGCCTGTAACAACATAGCTGCTGTACCTGCAGGCACAAGATCATCTGCTGCATAGATAGCTCCATTCACAATGGTTGCAGGAGGGAAACCTGTAACAGATGAACGAAGGCCGGGATAAATGCCGACATCCAGATTATTTATTACGCTAAAGCCTGCATTGTTGCTTACACCAACGCCTGCAATAATACCAAACCTCGCTACTGAGTTCAGGTTAACAGGACCTGGTCCGATAACAGTATTGGTACTAAAACGCCACACATAATTATTCGCTAACGGAGTGCCGGCCACATTTTTAGCACCGGTTGTTATAGTAGCGGTATAATCCGTATTCGCCAGTAAATTTACAGAAGGTGTAAAAGATGCTGTGGAACCAGAGTATGTTACATTACCTGCAACGGGTACCCCCGCCCTACTTAAAGTAAACGTTGTAAAATTAATTGTTAACGGATCCATTGGCGTGCTGAATGTAGCAGTTACCACTTTGTTAAGCGGTACGCTAACAGCAAGATTGGCTGGATCTGTTGAAATAACCGTTGGTGCTAAAGAAGTGCCCGTGGTAAAGGTCCAAACATAATTAGCAGCTAATGCTGTTCCGGCTAAATTTTTAGCTCCGGTGGTAATGGTTGCTGTATAAACAGTATTGGCTACCAATGGAGCCGCTGGGGTAAATGATGCAGTAGAACCACTATAAGTAACGGTTCCTAAAACTGTAGTTGCCCCTTGCTTAACTGTAAATGTAGTGGCGTTGATTGTTAAAGGATCCATGGCCATATTGAAAGTAGCTGTAACCGTTTTATTAAGCGGTACGCCAGATGCATTGTTTACAGGATCAGTTGAAATCACCATAGGCGAAACTGCTGTACCGGTTGTGAATGTCCAAACATAATTATTAGCCAAAGATGTTCCCGCCAGGTTTTTCGCTCCTGTGGTAATGGTAGCTGTGTAAACAGAACTAGGCATCAGATTGGCAGATGGCGTGAAGTATGCAGTTGTGCCGCTGTACGTAACAGTGCCAGCTACAATGTTTGAACCCTGCATTAATGTAAATGATGTTGCATTAATGGTAGCAGGATTCATATTCTCACTAAATGTTGCACTGATGATTTTATTCAATATTACTGCAGTTGCATTATTAGCAGGATCGGTTGATACTACAGTTGGAGCTGTAATGGTGCCCGTGGTAAACGACCAAGTATAATTAGCGGCCAGTGCGGTACCAATTGTATTTTTAGCTCCAGTGGTAATGGTTGCGGTGTACAATGTATTAATTGCAAGTGGAGCAGCAGGCGTGAATGACGCCGTGTTTCCACTATATGTAACAACACCCGCAATTGCAGTTGCTCCTTGCATTAACTTAAATGTTGTTGCATTAATTGTTAATGGATCCATTGCCATGTTAAAGGTTGCAGTAACCGTTTTATTCAACGGTACACCTGTAGCATTATTTGCAGGATCTGTAGAGATAACTACCGGCGATAAAGTTGTACCTGTACTGAATGTCCAGATATAATCAGTCTGCAACGCATTTCCCGTTTCGTCTTTAACGGCTGTAGTTACCCTACCCGTGTAGGTTGTATTTACAGCTAAAGGACTTGAGGGAACAAAGGTAGCAGTAACGCCACTGTAAGTTACTGTTCCTGAAACTGCAGCTGCACCTGTTATGGTGATGGATGCATTGGTAATAGTAGCAGGATTCATTTTTTCATTAAAGGTTACCGTTATCACCTTATTAAGTGCTACACTGGTTGCCAGATTTGCCGGATCAGTTGATAGTACGATGGGACAAACCCCATCAACCTGTACGAAGTCATCTTTTTTGCAACCACCTAAAATCGCTGCCAATGAGAGAGCGGCGAATGCGGTCATCAATAAAATTGTCCGTTTTGCTTTCATAAATATTGTTTTAAGTTTTGATAGAATTATCAATGCACAAAGGTCAATCAGTATTACCTACCAGTCATTACACAATCTGTGTAATACTTTGCAACTTTCACACGTTTTTAAAACAGCTGTGTTTTTCTATTCCTTATTTTTTTTAATAAAATGTACTCAGGCACAAAGTTTGATTTACGATACAAAAAGATGGCGTTGCAACTTGATTGGTTAAACTTTTATTTCCAGATGTGTGAATGATATAACTTATTGTTAGAGTTATGTAACAGTGCGGATTGCAAACCAACTCACCTTTGGATAATCATTAAAAACCTTAACTATGTCGTTACTTACCGTTTTACTTGTACTGGTTGTTGTAGGTGTTATACTCTGGCTTGTTAACACTTATATTCCAATGGATCGTAAGATCAAAAATATTCTGAACGTGGTGGTGGTGATTGTTGTGATCATCTGGCTTTTACAGGCATTTGGTTTACTCGATTCTGTAAAAAACATTCATGTCTGATAGACAATTAATCTATCATAAAGCATCTGGTGATATGTTTATACCCAGATGCTTTATGATATAATTTAACAGCAATAAAATGAAGAAGTTTACAAAAATTAGCCTGCCAATGACTTTACAGGTCGTGGCTGTATTGATTATCTTTCTTTTTGGATATCCCGGGTGTTCGTCCAATGGGCAATCAAAAGAAAAAATTATCCATGCCCATACCCTGGGCACATCAACAGATTTGGTGCTAACATCAAAATAGACAACATGGATGAAAAATATAATGATGCTACCAACCAACGTCCCGAAGGCCATCGCATAGTGGATGCCCCGTTGGTTACCATCGACCTGAAGCTTTTTATTGAACAAATAAGGGACGAAGAAATATGGAAAAGCAGCGACCGCAATGCCATCACTGTTTTTAAAACCGATGTGATGTCGATTGTACTTATTGCATTGCATAAAAATGCAGAATTAAAAAAGCATACCGCTGCAGGCCTTATCAATGTACAGGTACTGGAAGGACAAATTTTGTTTACAACTGATGAACATGCAGTTGAATTAAATAAGGGTCAGTTGGTAACACTTCATGCGAACATTCCACATGCCGTGTTGGCAAAAGAAGAGTCCATTTTTTTATTGACGATTACATCTACTTCGACTCCAACATAAAAAAAATATACGTGACCCTTTACCTAAAAAATATTTTTAATGATGCCGGTAATGTAACCTTGTTTACAGCCCGCTTTTTTAAAGAGGTGTTAAAGCCGCCTTTTGAAATAAGAGAATTTCTCCGGCAATGTTTCATAATTGGATATAAGTCACTGCCACTGGTTGCCATTACAGGGTTTATCATGGGTTTAGTACTCACCCTGCAGTCACGACCAACGCTGGCAGAGTTTGGTGCCGAATCCTGGTTGCCGGGTATGGTTGCCTTATCGTTGATAAGAGAGATTGCACCGGTGATTACTGCTTTAATCTGCGCCGGAAAAATTTCCTCCGGCATCGCAGCCGAACTAGGTTCCATGAAAGTTACGGAGCAAATTGATGCCATGGAAGTTTCGGCAATAAATCCCTTTAATTATTTGGTAGTAACCCGCATACTGGCTGCCACGCTAATGGTACCGGTATTGGTTGTATTTGCAGATGCCATAGGCATTTACGGTGGATTCGTTGGTGTTAATATTCACAGCGACCTTAGTTTTTCAAGATACTTCGCTCAGGTACTAGAGTCATTAGATTTTCTGGATATCATTCCTGCAACTATCAAAACTTTCTTTTTTGGCTTTTTTATCGGCCTCATCGGCTGTTATAAAGGTTATACCGCAGCCAATGGAACTGCAAGTGTTGGTATGGCAGCTAATTCGGCTGTAGTAGCTACATCGCTTACCATTTTTATTATTGATATGCTGGCCGTACAGTTAACCGATCTTTTTTTCTAAAAACCATGATAGCAACCGAAACAAATATCGATGAACAAAAGAACGGTGAAAATAATTCTCCTGTTATAAATATACAAGGCCTTTATAAATCATTTGGCAAGGATAATCATGTATTGAAGGGAGTAGACTTGGTGGTAAACAAAGGAGAGAACCTGGTGGTGTTGGGCAAATCTGGTTCAGGTAAATCCATATTAATAAAATGCCTGGTAAACCTGGTAACGGCTGATAAAGGACTAATAAAAGTTTTTGATACTGATATATCTACCTTGGATAATAGTGAGATGAACGCCATTCGGATCAGGATTGGTTTTCTATTTCAAAATTCGGCGCTTTACGATTCGATGAGTGTTAGACAGAATCTTGAATTTCCATTGAAGAGACATTCAAAAAAATTGATTGGAAGTGAAATTGAGGAAAATATCATGGAAACCCTCGAAAGTGTAGGACTGGCAGAGGCAATTGATAAAATGCCCTCTGAACTTTCGGGCGGTATGCGCAAAAGAATTGGACTGGCCCGTACCCTCATTTTAAAACCCGAGATTATTTTGTATGATGAACCTACTACCGGTTTAGATACCATTACTTCGAGAGAAATCAGTGAGTTGATTCTATCGATCCAGAAAAAAAATAAAACATCCTCTATTATTATAACACATGATATGGCCTGCGCAAAACTAACCGGCGACAGGCTGGTTATTTTAAAAGACGGAGTTATTCACGCCGAAGGCAATTATGAAACACTAGAGAAAAGTGAAGACGAATGGGTGCGTTCATTTTTCATTTAATCATTTATTAAAACATTAAATTATGAATAAAGAAACGGGGTTTACATGGAAACTGGGTATGTTCGTTATCATCGGCCTGGCATTTTTTATCGGCACTGTTTATTTTGTGGGCAAGCAGAAAAATTTATTTGGCTCTACTTTTCATTTACAAGCTCGCTTTAAAACGGTAAGTGGTTTAAAGGAAGGAAACAATATACGTTTTTCAGGTATAAATGTAGGAACTGTAAACAGTATTGAACTGGAAACAGACAGCACAGTATTGGTAGACCTGTTAATCAGGAAGGAAGTGCAGCAGTTTATAAAATCAGATGCTGCTGCCAGTATTGGATCAGATGGTTTGATGGGAGACAAAGTCCTCACGATCTCTCCCGGCAGTGGTACTAGCCCACAGGTAAAAAATAATGCTATAATCACATCTACAAGCCCGGTTGAAATGGCTGATATTATGAATAGCTTAAAAACCAGTGTCGACAACGCAGGTATTATAACAGCCCAGTTGGCAACTTTTACAACCACTATGAATAATGGAAAAGGGGCGCTGTCTAAACTGGTATCTGACGAAGCATTTGCTAATAGTCTGCAGGGTACCCTTACCAATCTGCAAACCAGTACCAATCAATTCTCCAAATTTACAACTAACCTGAACCAGGGCAACCTAGGCGGGAAGTTGGATTCAACAATGGCTAACCTGCAATCCGGTACCAAAGGGCTCAGTGATAATATGGATGCCGTAAAGCATAGTTTTTTATTGAGAGGTTATTTTAAGAAACAGAAAAAAGCTGATGCAAAGAAACAAGCTGAACTAAAAAAAGCGGCTGATCTGAAAAAGAAAGAAAATGCCAAGACCATAAACGCTTTAACTAATGCGAAGGACAGCATACATTAAATCATGGTTCTTTACCCGATATATTTTTTACATCAATTCAAATTTTATGAAAGCAAAAACTATTGGATTTATCCTGATCGTTCTGGGAATTATTATGATGATATACACAGGCTTCAACTATGTTACCACAGAAAAAGTTGTTGATCTGGGGCCCATACAAATAAACCAGGAAAAAAATCATAGCGTAAAATGGCCATCTATATTGGGCGGATTGTTGCTGGTAGGCGGTATAGCTGCAGTTGTACTGGACAAAAATAAATCAGCATGACAGGCTATATGATTCTTTAATCTGCTTTATAAAAGTGTGAATCATGTAACATTTTTTCAAGGTTTTGTAACAGCAGTCATCAGAAGAAAAGCCAACTTTGTTAGGTGCTAAATTATCAAATATAAAATTAAATTCCGAATGAATAACCTTACAGAGCTCCGTGGAAACTGGAACGAAATTAAAGGAAAGCTAAAACAAAAATTTGGCATGCTTACTGATAGTGATTTGTTGTTTGCCGAAGGTAAGCAGGACGAAATGCTAGGCAGGTTGCAGACTAAACTGGGCAGAACAAAAGCAGAAATACATAAAATCATCTCTGATTTGTAATTTTTCTTCATGGCTATTAATTCAGTACAATTAAAAAAGATAAAATGGAAAAAGGGAAATGTTTAGGTATCTGGATGGATCACGCCAGCGCAAATTTGATGGAATGTGCAGATTCGATTGAAACAAAAACCATTGTTGCTGGTTCATCAACCCGTAATGATGATGAAACCTTGGCTAAACGTGAATCGCAAACCCATAATAAAGAGCAGCAAATACTGGGAGATTTTTACAAAAAACTGGGAGATGTTATAAAAGGTTATGAAGATGTCATATTATTTGGGCCAACTAATGCCAAGGCGGAACTATACAACAAATTACAAGCAAATGTTCATTTTGAAAAGATAAAGATTGGAGTTCAAGAAGCCGATAAAATGACAGAAAACCAGCAACACGCTTTTGTAAGGGCGTATTTTTCAAAAAGTTAAGCGCATGCTAATGATTAAACTAAAGAATACGATTAACATTTTTAGGGTACCAGAAAAAAACAGCTGGTGGGTATTAAAGATTAGTAGAAATTTAAAGCAGTCTAGCTGTAAAAAAACATTGCAACAAAACAATACAAATATTTTTCATTCAAAATAAAAAATCAACAACATGGGAAACATACTTTACACCGTCGCAGTAATACTGGTTATTTTATGGCTAATCGGATTCTTAGGCTTTCATGCCGGTGGCATCATACACGTTCTGTTGGTTATTGCTGTAATCGCAATTCTTCTGAAGGTTATACAAGGAAAAAGACTTTAATAAATTTTAATACTTAAAAATATAAAACAAAATAAAATGGGAAACTCAAACAACAGTGGAAAATTAGTCAGTGCACTATTATTAGGTGCTGCAATAGGTGGGCTATTAGGTATTCTTTTTGCGCCAGATAAGGGCAGCGAAACCAGGAAGAAAATCTCTTCAAAAGGAAATGAATTGACAGATTCAGTCAAAGAAAAGTTTGGTGAACTTGTTGATAAATTCAAAAATGATATTGAGATTGTAAAAGGTGGAGCAAATGATTTTGCCAAAGATGGAAAATCAGTTATTGAAAACCTTTCAAATAGCTAAACTAATTAAACTAAATACTAGCCGGTTCTACATAACTGGCTAGTATTTAAAAAAGCAACAACATGGAAACAACAACGAATGCAATGGAGCCACTTGTAGAAAAAGTAGAAGCATACAGCAAAACCAGTTTTGAGTTACTAAAATTGAAGGCACTCGACAAAACGGCTGATGTATCATCAACATTGGCATCTAGGTCGCTATTCACACTGGTGGTATCATTTTTTGCACTTAGTTTAAACATAGCTATTGCCTTATGGCTTGGCGACCTGCTAGGCAAAACTTATTACGGTTTTTTGATTGTGGCAGGCTGCTATGCACTTGCCGGCGCTGTCCTGTTGATTATTCACCCATTTATTAAATCCCGTGCAAACAATGTCATCATCAAGCAATTGTTTAATTAATTTGTATGCAATTAATATCCACATCAGGCGATCTTAAAATAGCTATTCAGCAGCTGGAATTGCAACAGGCGGAAGAATTGTCGTTACTGAAAATAGAAGTTTTAAAAACAGCGGAAAGTTTAAAGCTTATCAACATCATTAAAGACACTTTTAAAGAAGCTGTTGCAATCCCCGATCTAAAAACGGGCATCATTAATTCTGCCATCGGCTTAACTACCGGCATTTTAGCTAAAAAAGTGATTTTAGGAAAAACACTAAACCCTTTGTCCAAATTACTGGGTGTGGCGCTTGAAATGTTTGTTGCCAATAAGGTATCTAAAAACGCAGGTGAGATTAAATCAATTGGAAACAATATCATGAAAAAAATATTTAACCAGGAACCCAAAATGGAAAAACAAGATGGATAGTCAGTTTAAAATACCTTTTTATGCAAAGACCGCGCTGATATTCATCAGCGTTTTTGGTTTTGTTTACATCATGTACATTGGCCAAGAAATTATTGTTCCCATTGTATATGCTACCATTTTTGCCATCCTGCTAAACCCGCTTGTAAATTTTCTAATCCGCAAAAAAGTAAATAAGCTAGTTGCCATATCCATTGTAGTTACATTAACCTTATTTATTGTTCTGGCCATATTGTATTTCCTTATTTCAAGAATAAATATGTTCAGCGAATCTTACCCAGTATTGAAAATAAAAATAACGCAAACCATTAATCAAATAGTAAGATGGATATCTCATGAATTTAATTACAGTCGGGTAAAAATCAACAAATGGATCAGCGAAACAGAAGCCGAAACAATAAACCGTTTTGCAACCCGTGAAACACTTTCGCAAATGGGTGGATATTTGGTAACTATGGTTTTGCTTCCTGTTTATTTATTTATGATACTGTATTATAAATCCCTGTTACTTGAATTTATACGTAAACTTTTTAGGCTGGAGCATCATACTACAGTAGTTGAGGTATTAATGAATTCTAAAAGTGTTATCCAAAGTTACCTAGTAGGCCTTGTTTTTGAAATAATCATCATGTCGGTATTGAATTCGGCGGGGTTGCTATTACTTGGAATAGATTATGCCATCATGCTTGGCATTATTGGCGCTATACTTAACATTATACCTTATATCGGAGGGGTGGTAGGAACCCTTCTGCCCATGCTGGTGGCATTTATTACAAAAGACTCTTTGATGTATCCGGTAATGGTTTTTGTGATTCATATTATCATACAATTTATCGACAACAATTATATCGTTCCTAAAATTGTTGCATCTAGAGTTCAGATAAACGCACTCATATCTGTCATAGCAGTGCTCATTGGTGGCGCACTCTGGGGTGTTTCAGGAATGTTTTTATCTATCCCTTTAATTGCCATATTGAAAGTAATTTTCGATCATATAGAATCCTTAAAGCCCTGGGGATTTCTGCTGGGTAATATTGTACCCTCCAATTCAAAATTCTCATTTATCAAACTAAAAAAAAGCAATTTAAAACCATAGTGAATTGATAAATATATCAAACGAAATTAACATCAGTCATCATCACTAAAAAATATAAAATGAAACCAAATATTGGGATTTCCGAAAAAAATTTAAAAAACAGTGTTGCCTTGTTAACGGTCGTTTTAGCCAACGAGATGACTTTATACATTAAAACAAGAAAATTTCACTGGAATGTAACCGGGGAGAGTTTCATGGAACTCCACAAATTATTTGAAAACCAGTACCGGCAATTAGAAGAGTCTATCGATGAAATTGCAGAACGCATCGGCAAACTGGGACATAAGACAATTGGTACCATGCAGGAGTTTTCAAAATTGGCAACTATTAAAGAAAACCCGGGAAAATATAATTCCTCCAAAGATTTACTGGTAGAATTATTGAAAGATCATGAAACTGTTGTCGCTCAGCTACGCAGCAACATTAACATTAGCGCTGATAAGAACAAGGACCTTGGAACAGCTGACTATCTCACCGGATTAATGGAACAGCACGAAACGATTGCCTGGGTACTGAGAAGGTATATAAATTAATAAAACCATTATTCAATGGAGTTTATTGAAAGGCGAACTGCAAAGTAATTGAAAAAAAATAACGTCAAATACTGGGAATTATGCAACTTTTTGTTATATTTCTTTAAGAAATTCTATTTTAATTAAATGAACCTTTGTTCCAATTTTCAAAATATTAAAAAATGTCAAAATGAAAACATTCAAAAATTTAGCTTCTGGCCTTTTAGTAATCGCCATGATTATGTTAGTCACTTCCTGCGCTAGGAAAACAAATTTCCAGACCTCGTCGGTAGTACCCGCAGCCCGTGGATCAGTTAAAGTAAAAAAGGATGACAACAATAATTACGATATTAAAATAAAACTAAACGGTTTAGCCGAAGCCAAGAGACTTGAGCCGGCAAAACAGGTATATGTTGTATGGATGGAGGCTGATGATCATACCACAAAGAATCTTGGCCGAATTAACAGTAATTCAAGCCTATTGTCAAAGAAATTAAAAGCCTCCTTTGATACAGTTACACCGTTTAAACCAATAAAAATATTTATTACCGCCGAGGATCAGGCTGACGTTACATATCCTGATACACGGGTTGTATTAACAACCAGTAATTTTTAGAGAATAATATTCTGGCGGATACCAAAAGCATGTGAATTATGTAACCAATTTCAATAATAGTATAACAATCTCATCTTCATTTAAGAAGACCTTTACAATTCGATAATTAAACATTTAAATAATAAAACCATAAAACTTCCAAAATGAAAAAAGTAAATTTAAATTCAATAAAAAATTATGCCTTCATAGCTATTATGGCGGGTGGTTTATCCTTTGGATTAAATGCATGTGCAAAGAAAACGGCTGCAAGTAAAACAGAAACGACTGCTAAAGCCGAAACACCTGGAACAACAGTTGTACCTGAAAATGTGGGCCGAATACAAATAAAAAGAGATGTAAACAGCAATTATGTGATACAAATAAATTTAAAAGACCTGGAAGAACTGTCAGCCGTTAAACCGGGCGAAAAAAATGCCTATGTTGTTTGGATGGACGCAGATAAGCAAATGACCAAAAGTTTAGGTCAGATTAGCAGCAACACGGCTTGGCTATCCGATAAATCAAAGGCTACATTTGAAGCCACTTCTGTTTTTAAGCCTACTAAAATTTTTATTACAGAAGAAACGGATGCAAGCGCTCAGAAACCTGGATCAAAAATCATTTGGTCTACAAGCAAATTTTAAAAAATGTGAAGCAGTTCTTATATTGCAGTATATAAAAATTAAAAATTATGAAAAAATTATTATCCGCAGCAATCATTACGTTGGTTCTTATGTCGGCCTGTAACAACAGTGACACAAAAGAAACAACCGAAGCAACAAGTTCTGATAGCAGCATTTCAACAGAAGCGCAGCGAAGAGAAAAAGAAATAAATGACAGCACTAAAATGCTTGATAAAAAACTAGCAGATCCAAACTCAGCCTATTCTCCAGATAGCTTGAAGTAAAAAAAGTTAATTGATTTCAAAAAAGCAGATTGCATTTGTTTCTACATTACAATTATTTAACGCCATGCAATTAAACGTTACGTAAAAAATAAGTAAGCGAACTGGTAACTCACCCAAACGCCATCGGAAATTCCGATGGCGTTTGGCATTGCCACCGGTGGAGCATTCAAATTTTATTCAGAAACACACAATCTTTTCAACAATCGGCATTTATTTTTATATTTATCCCATGCATACAATCAGTTTCGAAATTTCTATTATTGTAAAACAATATGACCTGGATGATATGCAGCATGTAAACAATGTGGTTTACCTGCAATGGGTGCAGGATGCAGCGCTGGCGCATTGGAATGCAAAAGCAGATGCTGCCATGCAGCAAAAATATAAATGGGTAGTGCTACGCCACGAAATAGATTACAAAAGCCCCGGACTCTTGGCCGACGAGCTGATTTTAAAAACTTGGGTAAACGATTGCCAGGGCGTGCGGTCAACCCGTATTGTACAAATAACTCGCAAACAGGATAAAAAATTACTTGCTGAAGCAAAAACCAGCTGGTGTTTGTTATTAGCACACACCGGCAAACCGGTTAGGATTGGCGACGAAATCATATCAGTATTTTCGTCAGAAATAATATAGGCTCCCTTGCTCAGGCAGCAAAATTACCCCGGCAGTCATCTTTTTAAAAACGCCTAACTTTTCCTGAAAAATAAAGTCAAATTAATGAATCACAACTATATACCATGAAAAATTGCAAATACTATCTCAGCATTTTGTTATTTTTATCAATGCAGCTATCATGCAAAAAAAGTAGCAACGATACTGTAAGCGGCGGCGGCAATAACCCCGTACTCACCAGCCCAGCCCCTTTAATTGATTTTGGAAACGCAACTTACCGGGGTTTTACTGGCGGACTTTACAACAGTGATAACCAGCGGCCAGCGGCCCATAATGCCGCAGGACTTGCCATCTCACAATCCATAACGCCCCTCAACGCTGCAGGTAATACAGATGTGGCCAATGGTAAAATACTCTGGATATCTATCGGGCTTTCCAATACCACGCAGGAAACCTCAGCTTTCCTAAACTTGATGCAGACATACAGCAATAAAAACCCAAAGCTTGCCATGGTAGATGGCGCCCTGGGCGGACAAGATATAAATTCATTAAATAATAACACAGCACCTTACTGGGATTCTGTTTACAACCGACTCACTGCAGCTGGCTACACGGCAGCTCAGGTACAGGTTATTTGGTTTAAAGAAGCAGAAGCCTCCCCCACCGATACCGCTTTTGCCAGCTATCCCGATGCATTGAAAACGAAATTCAAATCGGTGATGAAAATTATCAAAAACAAATTTCCAAAAGCTAAACTCTGCTACCTCAGCAGTCGTATTTATGCCGGTTATGCTACCAGCCAGTTAAATCCCGAACCTTACGCATGGTATAGCGGATGGTCGGTAAAACGACTTATTG
>JBKJPN010000237.1:0-14241 GCA_046595125.1 Ferruginibacter sp. | reverse complement strand
CAATAATATCGCTGGCAATTTCGCCGCCGGCAATTTCTTTAATAAGCATGGCCGCTCTTTTCAACACGTTTACCGTGTTACTAATGTCAACGCCTTTTTCAAAACGAGTGGCTGCATCGGTACGCAAACCATGCCGCAAAGATGTTTTACGTGTGGTTGTTGGATTAAACCAGGCACTCTCCAGAAAAATACTTTTCGTTGCATCCGTTACACCGCTGTGCATGCCGCCATAAACACCGCCAATACACATGGGAGCATCCGCATTGCAAATCATCAAATCCTCTGCCGATAATTTTCTTTCTTTTTCATCCAGCGTAACAAAGGGAGTTCCCTCTGGTAAATTTTTAACAATCACTTTGCCTGCCTGTCCGGCAGGCAGGTTGCCTGTAATAGCAGCTGCATCAAAAGCATGCAGGGGCTGGCCGGTTTCATGCAAAATAAAATTAGTAATGTCAACGATGTTGTTGATTGGTTTTAAACCAATGCTTTTTAGCTTTTGTTGCAGCCAGTCGGGGCTTTCAGCGATGGTAACGCCTTCAATACTTACGCCGGCATAACGCTGGCAAGCCTCTGTATTCTCAATAACCACTTCCATTTGCAGGCCTTGGTTATCTGGTTTAAACCCGATAGCTATCGGGTTATTTTTAAACGGCGATTTTACATGTGTGTCTTTTTTGTTGTGGTGACTTAGGTACGCACAAACATCCCGGGCCACCCCCAGATGACTCATGGCGTCAATGCGGTTTGGCGTAAGTCCAATCTCAATAATATAATCGTCGGTAAGTTTAAAATATTCAGAAGCAGGCGTGCCCACAATAGTTTCGGCAGGTAAAACCAAAATGCCATCATGACTTTCGCCCAATCCAATTTCATCTTCGGCGCAAATCATTCCATGACTTTCCACACCACGAATTTTTGCTTTTTTCATCGTCATGGGGTCGCCAGTAACAGGATAGATAGTTGCGCCGATAGTGGCCACCACTACTTTTTGCCCCATAGCAACATTGGCCGCACCGCAAACAATTTGCAGTTTTTCATCGGTTCCAATGTTAACAGTTGTAAGTTTTAATTTATCGGCGTCGGGATGTTTTTCGCAGCTTAATACTTCTCCAATAACTAGCCCTTGCAGGCCTCCTTTAACTGCTTCTTTTTTTTCTAGGCTCTCTACTTCTAAACCAATAGCAGTAAGTATCTTACTCAGTTTATCGGGTTCAACAATTTCGGGCAGGTATTCACTAAGCCAGTTGTAACTAATAACCATTGGGGTAAATCAATTTATAATTAATGGGCAAAGATAGTTTTTTGGATGTTAAAGCTGTAATTGCTAAACTCAGAAACTAAGGATTGATTTTTATAATTACAACCTACTTAAAAAAGGCATCGGTGCAAAAAAGAAAATTTTCAAAATACGGATTGTTAATAAAGCAACGGCAAAGGCTGATTTTGCTGCTTTTTTTGATGTTAGTTTGCTGTGGGTAATTTATGGATAGTGGGAATAAGTTACCTTTGCTGTGGAAAAACCTGTGGAAAACAGATGTAAAAATAGTGTAAATGGCAATGTGGATAAATATGAACAAGGTTTGGTTATTCAATTGCCTTTACCTTAGCCGCATCACAACTAACAACCCTACGCAAGTACTGAAATTAGAACATGGAACTTACTAACTTTAATAAAGACAAAAAGCTGCGGCGCAAAGCACCTGTAGACCTTGGAAACATGATGTTTGGCAAGGTTCCGCCGCAGGCAAAGGAACTGGAAGAAGCTGTACTTGGAGCCATCATGCTCGAAAAAAGTGCTTTCGATACTGTGGTGGAAATAGTAAAACCGGAGTGTTTTTATGTAGATGCCAATCAACGGATATCCAAAGCCATGCAGGGTTTGGCTATAAAAAGTTTGCCGATAGATTTACTGACGGTTGTAGAGGAATTGAAATTTAGGGAAGAACTGGATGTTGTTGGCGGTCCATATTATGTTACCAAATTGACCAATGCTGTTGTTTCATCAGCAAATATTGAAGCCCACTCAAGAATTGTTTTACAAAAATTTATTCAACGTGAATTAATCCGCATTAGCGGAGAAATTATTGGCGATGCTTACGAAGACAGCACCGATGTGTTTGATATGCTGGATGAAGCAGAAGGAAAGCTTTTTGAAATAACTAACAATCACCTGCGTAAAAACTTCGATAGTATTGACTCGGTTTTAGTAAAAACCATTCAGCGTATTGAAGACATGCGTAACCGGCAGGAAGATATAACTGGTGTTCCAACTGGTTTTCCATCATTAGACAGAATAACCTACGGCTGGCAATCAACCGATTTAATCGTACTGGCGGCAAGACCTTCAGTAGGTAAAACTGCCTTTGCATTAAACCTTGCTCGTAGTGCAGCTTTGCATCCAACCAAACCAACAACAGTTGGGTTTTTTAGTTTGGAGATGAGCAGCAGCCAATTGGTGCAACGTATCTTAAGTGCAGAGAGTGAAATATGGTTAGAGAAAATTGCCCGTGGTAAACTGGAAGAGCATGAGATGAAGCAATTGTATAAAAACGGTATTGAGCGTTTATCCAAAGCGCCCATCTTTATTGATGATACCGCAGCACTAAATATTTTTGAATTACGTGCAAAATGCCGCCGTTTAAAGAACAAACACAATGTTGGTTTAATAATTATCGATTATTTACAGTTGATGAGTGGAGCTGGCGAAAACCGCAATGGTAACAGAGAGCAGGAGATTAGTCGTATATCCCGTGATTTGAAAGGGCTTGCAAAAGAATTGCAGGTGCCCATCATTGCGTTATCGCAGTTAAGCAGGGAGGTAGAGAAAAGAAAAGAAGGCGCCAAGATTCCTCAGCTAAGTGATTTGAGAGAGTCGGGTGCTATTGAGCAGGATGCTGATATGGTGATGTTTTTATACCGACCCGAGTATTACGATATTACCAGCAACGAAATGGGCGAAAGCAACAAAGGCGAAACTTTTGTAAAAATAGCCAAGCATCGTAATGGTAGTTTGGATACGATTAAACTCAAGGCCTTACTGCATATTCAGAAATTTATTGAAGAAGAAGGAGGCAGCGATTTTGCTGGCAGCCTGCCGGGCGGAAATTGGAAACCAGTACGAACAGATGATGGCGACGGTGCCAAACTGTACATACAAAAAGGCAGCAAGATGAATGATGGGGAGTTTGATGAGGATGCGCCTTTTTAAGAGCCCCCTCTATCTCCCCCGAAGGGGGAGGACCTTGCGAAGAGTTTAGCGAAGAACGAAGTTTTTTTGTAAATGGCACTACCATTTTTTTATAAAGAAGATATAATTGCATCGGATATTTCTGTTGTGCTGGATGAGGCCAGCAGCAAGCATATAGTGCAAGTACTGCGTATGCAAAATGGGGAGCGACTGCAACTAACCAATGGTAAAGGGGATTTATTTACTGCTGAGATAATTGATAACAACAGGAAAAGATGTTCAGCAAAAATTCTAAAGACGACTACTGACGACCGACTGCTGACAACTGTTACCATTGCTATATCTTTAATTAAGAACATTAGCCGTTTTGAATGGTTTTTAGAAAAAGCAACCGAGATTGGAGTATCAGAAATTATTCCGCTTATTTGCGAAAGAACTGAGAAGGCATCTTTTAAGTCAGATCGACTGAAAAATATTTTGGTAAGTGCCATGCTGCAAAGCCAGCAATGCTGGTTGCCGGTTTTGCATGAGCCAACAAGGTTTAAACAGCTTGTGGAATCTTCTGCACAACAACAGAAATTTATTGCTCATTGTATTGATGGCGCTAAAAGAAATTTAGCTGATCTCAACAATGAGTCCCTGTCATCTAAAATTATTTTAATTGGTCCCGAAGGTGATTTTACTCCTGCAGAAATTGAATTGGCATTGCAAAATCATTTCAGCGCTGTAGCATTGGGAGAAACAAGGCTGCGTTCGGAAACAGCTGGCATGGTTGCAGTAACCTTACTTCGCCTGGTCTGAATATACTTCTTCCTCATCAGCCAACATCGGCTCATTCAGTTGAACAACACGTTTCTTAGCCATTCGTTTCCGCATAGTCATGTTCAGTATTTCAACAATAAATGAGAATGCCATACCAAAATAAATATAATTCTTCATGCCAAGTTGATGTGCAGCTTCACTATTCCAACCTTCCATAATCAGGCTCAGGCCAATCATCACTAAAAAAGATAGCGCCAGCATTTTTAATGTAGGATGTTTATGAATGAATGCCGCAATGCTGACACTGAATGCAAACATGACGATCATAGCAATTACCACCGCTGCTATCATGATGGAAACATATTTTGCGGTACCGCCGGCAGTGATAATGCTGTCGAAAGAGAAAACTGCATCAATCAATATGATTTGCCCGATAGCATTCGCTAAAGAAATGCCGGGTTTATTTTTAATGCTTACGTTCGGGTCTTCGCCTTCCAGTTTGTCATGAATTTCTTTTACCGATTTGTAAATAAGAAACAATCCTCCCAATATCATTACAATGCTTGCCAAATCAAATCCTTTGCCGGCTATTTCAAAAACTGATTTACCTTTTTGTGAAAGCAACCAGCCCAAACCCATCAGCATCAGGCTTCTTGAAAGAATGCCCGTAATCATCCACATGCGGCGGGCTTTTTTCTGGTCGGTAGTTTTTTTAAGTCTGTTGAGGATAATGCTAACAAAAATTACATTATCGATGCCGAGTACTATTTCCAGCACAACAAGAACTAAAAAACTGATGATACTTTCTGAGGTGAATAAATGTTCCATGGATTTGTTATGATTTAAATTTCTTTACAGATGTTTTTTACAATGCCTGGCCCTTCATAAATAAAGCCGGTCCAAACTTGTACCAACGAAGCACCTGCTTCAATTTTTTCTTTGGCATCTGCTCCGGTAAAGATACCGCCGCTAGCGATAATGGGTATTTGGCCAGCCGTTTTGTTTTGAATGTATTTTACAATTTCGGTGCTTCTTTCTTTAACAGGTAAACCACTCAATCCACCTGCACCAATATTTTCGACTTTTGATTTTTGACTTTTTAGTTTTTCTCTGCTGATAGTTGTGTTAGATGCAACAAGACCATCTAATTTTATTTCAAGTGCCAGGTCAACAACATCATCGATTTGTTCGGTGGTAAGGTCTGGAGCAATCTTTAATAAGATCGGTTTTGGTCCTGAGCTTGTCGAAGGGTTGAATTTTGAATTTTTAATTTGCAGATTTGTCAGGATTTTACGCAGCGAATCTTTCTCCTGCAATTCCCTTAAACCTGGTGTATTTGGCGAGCTCACATTCACCACAAAATAATCTACATAGTCATGCAAGGCTAAAAAGCATTTTTCATAATCTTTCCAGGCATCTTCGTTTGGAGTTACTTTATTTTTTCCAATATTACCACCAATTAGAATTTTGATTTTTGATTTTTGACTTTTGATTTGTTTGAGTCTTTCAACTACAGCTTCAACACCATCATTATTAAAACCCATACGGTTAATAAGTGCTTTGTCTTTTGGCAAACGAAATAAACGGGGCTTATCATTTCCTGCCTGTGGTAAGGGAGTAACAGTGCCTATTTCAACAAAACCAAAACCAAGGGCTTCCAATTCATTTAAATACTTGGCATTTTTATCAAAGCCAGCGCCAAGCCCAACTTTATTTGAAAACTGAAGATTCAGGAATTCGTAAGGCTTGTCCCCTTGTGGCTTGTATCTTGAAGCTATTATCTTCTTAAAACCAATCTTACAAAGCATCCGCAACATGTTCATCGAAAAGTAATGAACCCATTCAGGATCAAAGCAAAATAAAACCGAGCGGAGTAGTTTGTACATCGCCGCAAATTTACATTACTGTAATCAGTTTTTTGGTTTGATGCAGAAATTATAACTTTGGTCTATAAAGTTGCATAAACAACTAAATACAAGTTCAATAAAGTTAACTGGTACAAGAGTGCGACGCCAATGAAGATGATAAGCGGTTTGCAGTTGGGTACATAAAAAAATAAATCATGCAGGAAGCATACATAGTAGCAGGATACAGAACAGCCATTACAAAAAGTAAAAAAGGTGGTTTTCGTTTTACGAGGCCCGATGATTTGGCGGTGGATGTAATTAAAGGTTTGCTGGCAAGTGTGCCGCAGCTTGATGTAAAAAGAGTAGATGATGTAATTGTAGGTAATGCTGTACCCGAGGCTGAGCAAGGATTGCAGTTCGGACGAATGATATCTGCAAGAGCTGTTGGTATTCATGCAGCGGGCATCACTATCAATCGATATTGTGCCAGCGGATTGGAAAGTATTGCCATGGCAACTGCTAAAATACGCAGCGGCATGGCCGAATGTATTATTGCTGGTGGAACCGAAAGTATGAGTTTGGTACCTACTGCCGGTTGGAAAACTGTTCCATCTTATGCCATTGCCGAAAACGACCCCGATTATTATTTAGCGATGGGTTTGACGGCCGAAGCGGTTGCCAGCGAATATAAAGTGAGTCGTGAGGATCAGGATGCTTTTAGTTACAACAGTCATTTAAAAGCAGGGAATGCTATTAAGGAAGGATATTTTAAATCGGGCATTTTGCCCATTACCGTTAATGAGGTTTATGTAGATTCTAAAGGCAAAAAGCAAAAACGCGATTTTATAGTTGATACCGATGAAGGCGTTAGAGCAGATACATCTCCCGAAGGGTTGGCAAAATTGAAACCTGCTTTCGCCTTGGGTGGATCGGTTACTGCTGGTAACTCCTCACAAACCAGCGATGGCGCTGCATTTGTAATTGTAATGGGAGAGAAGATGATTAACGAACTTGGTTTGAAACCTATTGCTCGTTTGATAAATTGTGCCAGTGCTGGTGTGCACCCACGTATCATGGGTATTGGTCCGGTGGAAGCTGTGCCTAAGGTTTTAAAGCAGGCGGGTATGAATCTTTCTCAAATAGATTTGTTTGAATTGAATGAAGCTTTTGCTTCTCAGGCATTGGCAGTAATAAGAACGCTGGAATTGAATCCAGAGATTGTTAATGTAAATGGTGGTGCTATTGCTCTTGGTCACCCCTTGGGATGTACCGGCTGCAAACTTACCATCCAACTTGTCAACGACATGAAAAGGCTGAATAAGAAATATGGCATTGTTACCGCCTGTGTTGGCGGCGGACAAGGAATTGCTGGAATCATTGAGAACATTCAGTAAAATACCTATCTTAGGGTTGGCAAAATAAACAATACAAGAGCAGCGTTATACGCTGGCAGGGAATCCAATAGAAAAATACAATACCCCTATTAAACTTTATCGGAATAAAACAGTCGGAACTATTTAATAAAACATAGTCACCAAAATAATTGCTATGGACAGAAGAGACTTCCTTACAGCGGGCAAAGCCAAAAAAAAGGTGCCTGCAATTCAAGCGACAATCCAAACCGTTTCTCCTGCCCGAACCCAAAGTGGTATAAATCCATATACGGGGTCATGGGGAACCAATGAGGTTATTCATCTTTTAAAAAGAACCATGTTTGGGGCTAAGAAAGCTGATGTAGATTATTTTGCCACCAGAACCCTAAATCAAACGGTTGATGAATTGCTAAATCCAACTGCACCAGTCCCAATGCCTCCGGTAAAAGAATATACCACGTCAACACAGCCGGGAACCCCAGATGCTAATATTGCAATGGGCGAAATCTGGGTGAACGATATCAACAACGACGGTACCGTACAAAGCCAGCGAAGGGCATCTTATAAAAAATGGTGGACGGGCGTTTTGATAAATCAAGATAGAAGTATCCGTGAGAAAATGATTTTTTTATGGACAGATAAATTTGGAAATGAAGCCAATGATGTGGGAAATGGCAACTGGGTTTATAAACAACATTCATTAATTCGTCAACATTGCTTGGGTAATTATAAGCAGATGGTAAGAGATATGAGTGTTGATATTGCCATGTTACGCTATTTGAACGGGTATTTAAATACCGCTACGGCCCCCGACGAAAACTTTGCACGTGAATTGCAGGAATTATTTACCGTAGGAAAAGGGCCAGATAGTGTGTACACCGAATCGGATGTAAAAGAGGCTGCCAAGGTTTTAACCGGTTGGCAAGTAAATGGCAACACTTACCAAACAGTTTTTACTTCATCGAGGCACAGCACCGTTAATAAAATATTTTCTTCATTTTATAATAATACGGTAATTACCGGCAGAACCGGTGCTACCGCAGGGGATTTGGAATTGAATGATTTGATGAACATGATTTTTGCCAATAATGAAGTAGCAAAATATATTGTGCGAAAAATGTACCGCTGGTTTGTTTATTATGATATAGATGCAGCAACCGAAGCTAATGTAATTACACCGTTGGCAGATATTTTCCGCAATGGCAATTACGAGATAAAACCGGTTTTAAGTGCCCTGTTTAAAAGCGAACATTTTTACGATGTTTTAAACCAAAGCTGTATAATTAAGACACCGGTAGATATTGTTATTGGATCGATGAGAGAATATAATGTTGCTATGCCTGTGGCTACCGATTGGAATACAAACTACGGGCATTGGAATACGCTACATTCGTTTATGATAGTGCAGGGCGTAAATTTACACGACCCTCCAAACGTTGCCGGACTACCTGCTTATTATCAGGAACCATTGTTTCATGAACTTTGGATAACTGCAGATACGCTTCCTAAAAGAAATCAGTTTACCGATATCATGACCAGTACTGGATATATACGAAATGGATTCCGTATGCAATTTGATTTTGTGGCTTACGCAAAAACTTTAACCAATCCCGGTAATCCAAATGATTTGATTGATGAGGCTTTGAAATATTTATACCGGATGAATTTATCACCACAGGTAAAGCAACAAATGAAAACGCAAATGTTGTTAAGCGGACAACAATATGATTATTACTGGACCAATGCCTGGCATGCTTATATAGCAAGTCCAACCACGGCTAATTTTAATATTGTGAATATCCGTATCAGGGATTTGTTTAGGTATTTGATGAACTTAAGCGAATACCAGTTGAGTTAATTATAAATCAAATTCGGAATTAAATAATTCTATATGAAACGTAGGGAATTTTTAGGAAAATCGGCAGCAGTTACCTTACCTGCATTAATTAGCGGGTATGCTGTTAAAGCGTTAAACGAAAACTCGCCGTTGGTTCAGGCTTTAATGGGTGGCGGTACCGACACGGATCATGTGTTGGTCATTATTCAGCTATCTGGCGGAAATGATGGATTGAATATGGTGATACCTATCAGCACGTATAGTTTATACAATGCAGCACGTACCAATATTGCTATTCCTGAAAACAGGATACTTACATTGAATGGATATGCCGATACAGGATTACATCCGGCAATGACTGGTTTGCAAACCATGTATAATGAATCAAAACTAAAAGTTATTCAGGCAGTTGGTTACCCTCAACCCAATTTTTCTCATTTTAGGGCAACCGATATTTGGATGACGGCCAGCAATAGTAATCAGGAAGTTTACACTGGTTGGGGAGGCCGTTATTTAAATTATGAATATCCAAATTTTCCCAACGGATATCCCAATGCCAGTACGCCCGATCCATTGGCCATACAAATTGGCTCCACGGCAACTTTAACAACACAAGGCCCTAGTGTTAATATGGCTATGAGCATTACCAGTGCAACTTCATTTTACCAATTGATAAACGGAACTAATGATCCAGTACCATCAACTAAAGCAGGTAAGGAATTAAGTTACATTAGAACAATTGCAAAGCAAACCCAGCAATATGCAACATCAATAACAGAAGCAGCAAATAGAGTAACCCTGCAAGGCACTTATCCAACAAATAACAGCCTTGCCGATCAGTTAAAAATTGTTGCCCGTTTGGTTAAAGGTGGATTAAAGACCAGAATTTATATGGTAAGCTTTGGCGGATTTGACAATCACAGTTTGCAAACCACCACCACCGACACAACAGTTGGTACACATGCTACTTTGCTTGGCCGTGTAAGCGATGCCATTAAAGCCTTTCAGGATGATTTACGTTTTTTAGAAATAGAAGACCGTGTAATTGGAATGACCTACAGCGAATTTGGAAGAAGAATAAAAAGTAACAGCAGCGTGGGTACCGATCATGGTTCGGCTGCGCCCATGTTTGTATTTGGCAAACCAATATTAAATGGAGTTTTAGGTAATAACCCCACTATTCCGGCAAATGTATCTGTGAATGACAATGTACCGATGCAGTACGATTTCAGAAGTGTTTACTCCACGATTATGGAAAAATGGTTCTGTTTACCAAAAACAACTGTATCAAGTCTGTTTCCTGCCAATATTAACGGCCAATTACAGGACCTGCCTTTATTTAAAAGTGATACTTGTAAATTTACTACGCCGCCCAGTACGTCTGGCAGTACGTTAATAACCAACAGCCCAAATCCGTTTACCCGGGTAACTACCATTGAGTTTAATACCGATGGTGGGCATACTTTATTACAGATTTTAGATACAACGGGCAGGTTACTGGTTAATCTTTTTGAAGCGGATTTACCTGCAGCGTCAAGACAAAGGGTAGATTTTGATGGGTCGTCTTTACCAACTGGTGTTTATTACGCCCGTTTACAAAATGGCGCCACCCAACAGGTGCGTCCCATGATAAAAGTGAGATAAGTTTTAAATAGCGTATAAAAAAAACCGACAGAATTTTCTGTCGGTTTTTTTTGCTGCATTATATTTTAGTCAGTAATTCTATGACCAGCATTAACCCAATCAACAATTTTTTGTTTATCAATGGCAGTTAACTGTCCATTCTCTGGCATAAAAGTGGGGTTACCATCTACCGTTCTTATTTTTATCCGGTCCCAAGAGCTTACTACGCTATTATCTGAATCAAAGTTTTTACTACCATTAACGGAGCCATTTAAATGGCAGGGCCCACAATAGCCATTAATAATGGTTCTTACCTGAAAAAACTTAGGGCCATAACTATTTATTGTAACTGAAGCAGATCCCGTACAGTTATTGGCATTTTTAGCAGTTACAGTATAGTTACCTGCTGCCAAGTTAAAGAAATTAGTGGAGGGCTGAAATGTAGTGCCGTTAATACTATACAGCAATCCCGACCCAATGGGAGAAGTTACAGTTATTGTTCCTTGTGTTTGGCCTGTTGTTGTATGGGTTACACCAGCAACTGGGGTTAAGGAAACACCAAGACATGGATTTATCGGTGTTGGTGTTGGTGCTGGAGTTGTATCTGTTTTAGAACAACTAGCTACAAAAATGCTGATAAAAATGCAGGAAATTATTAAAACAGGTTTCATCGTTGTTGATTGATTGATAAATATACTTTAAAGTTATACAATTGGGGAACATGAGCTGCAAGAAAATTCCTGCTTGTCAATGATTCTAAAACCAATGGAACTGCTGCATCATTCATAAATAAAACGTTTAAAGTTCGATAATTTATAAGTGTGGAATGTTTTAGTAGTATATACGGCATAATGCGGCATAGCCAATAAAGATACCGGCAGAGGGCGTATAAATTTCTTCCAGCAATTCAATCCATTTAATAACGGAGACAAATTTTCCTGTTGCTATATCAAAATACCAATCTTGGTATATTCGTATCTGATTAATATTGTCGCTGCTGTGTTCACGCTTTATTACCATGTATCTTATAATATTTCCTTCATCATTATATTCGGGCAAAGTATCGGCAGTCATTTTCCAGGTAAAAATTTCTTTTGCCGGTATTGGCTTATTGGTTTCGGGGTCTATGGCTTTAAGCTTTCCTTTTTTTATGGATTCAAGAATAATCAAGCTGACAGGTTTACCAATCTCTGAAGTTAACGCAGGGTCATTCTTTGTCAGCGATTTGATAAGCCACTCACATTCCGCAGCTTTAAGCAAAGTGCTGTCATGGCGGACAAGCATGTTATTATTTTGTGCAAAGCAACCACAGGTTATGGCTGCCAACAACAGGGTTAAAATGTTTTTTTTCATATTGTGCTAACGAAGTATTGTAGAATTATTGTGGTCATAAAATGTTAAATTTTTCTTGACCGATGTACCAATGGATTTGTAGCGTGGGTAAGGCACCCGGCGTGGTTACGAAGCGAAAGATAATCGTATATTTTTTTTCATTCCGCGTTTCTGGAGGTTTTAAAACAAAGGTTTAAATGAAGGGTTAAAGAGAACATATAAGGAGCTGAGACGAGACTCCAGGCAGAAAAAATTCTGAAAGTGAGATAGCTGTCATACTATTTTTTTTCAAAAGTTAAAATACCCCAATTACTCTGTACATCACCTTTTATGGGAGTTTTTGACGGGTCAATATATTTGAAAAATCCATTAGTGCCATTGCAACATCCTCCGGCAATAGTTTCATTGCCATTTACAACAAAATTTAAATTCCCTTTCGTAATTGACCCTTTGATGGATATTGTTTCTGTACAGCCATTCCTGGTAAAACTCGAAAGAATGGCATCAAACTGATCACCGGATACTGTTATTAATTTTGTAGAAGCAGGTGCCAAACAATGGTCACCTTGAGGAATTGTTATTAGCCAAGTACCATTGGGATCGGGTAAACTATTACCTGAAGTTGGGGATGTGTCAGTTTTAATGCAACTAGAATGTACCAACAAAAATGCGCCAACCAGAACAAATAAATTTCTTTGTTTCATTTTTCATACTTTTTTGGGTGATTTATTGTCTATTATTCCACCCTGATATTATCTATATTAAATTTTACATTTGAATATGGATTAGGCGGTATGCCACTACCTATAGATGTAACCCGAATAATCAATTTTCCCTTGTCTGGCAAAGAAGGAAGTGTTACTCTTTCATTTAATTGCTGAGTAGAAGGTGTAGAGGAAGCAGCATAGGTTTTACTCCATAAAGTTACCGTGCCGTTTGAAGTGAATAAAATTTCAACTTTCCCACTTCCTCCGGAACCGATATTTGTGCCCGCTTCACTATAATCAAAAATCATTGTGTTGGAATGGTTAAAATTAACAAATTCCTGAGAAGTCTCCTCCGTTATCATACCGGTGGAGCTCAAATATCCTACCGCCATATACCAACTTCCTTTAGATGGCAAAAATCCTGTTCCTCCGAGCCTCCTGCAGCTATAACTAACACCACCATGATATTGAGTAGTCCAGTTAGCTGCTGCAAAAGCAGATGAAGTGGGCTGTTCTTCAAAACTCGGGTTTTGCGGGCCCTGAAATTCAACTGTTGTTGATGCCTTTTTGCATCCTGGAAAAGTTAATATACCCGAAAAGATAATAGTAACCGGTAAAAAAATTAACGCAATAAATGATACTGTATTTCTACTTTTCATAATGCTGATATTTTATTGTGAATTAAATTGCTGTGGTTGCTTTTAATGATTACTACTAGTTTTTAAAAACCTCATTTACCAGTTTTTGTGCCGATGATTTTACAAATTTTTCAATTTCAGTTTGTGGTATTAATCGTGTTTCAGATAAGATGACATTTCCCTGTTCAATAAAAGGCGATGAACATGCATTCACACTGCTTACATTAATGTTATAGTTACAAGGATAATCGGTGCAGGGGGTATAATTATACGTGAATGATCCTATAAAATCATTTTCTTTTACTTTAATAAGCCTAAATTCTAGTTTTAACCCATAAATATTAAAATAATTAGTGCAATTAATCCTGCTTTCTATATTGCCTTTTCTTTTGCTTTGAGAATAAAAAGTAAAAGAATTCATTGGGTATTTTACATATTGGATAGTGCTTAATTCCAGTATCAGGTCGGTTTCGGTCAATTCTTTAATCCTGGAATAATCATTAACGCTTTTATCTCCTAACACTTTTTCAAATAATGCCCTGTCCCTTACGGTAAAGCCCCCTTTCAATAATTCCTTCTCAATAACATTATAAACATTTATGTCGTTGAGGTTATTGGTACCATCATTGTTTTTTGCTGTCTTTACATTCTTATCTTCTTCCAGCACTTCCCTGCTGGCATTGGGTACTCTTAAAACAATGGTTGGATTAGTTGCATTTTTTAAAAACTCAAGTTTAGCGGAATTCTTTACTGTTTCATCTTTTTCGGGACTAAGTTTAAATACGCCATTATATTTTGTATCAGCAACTACACCCTTACTGGAAGAGCTTGCAATTGCAAAAATTAAAAAAATTAAGGAAACAGCACTTGCAGTTAATATTTGACTAGTTTTTTTCATAATCGTAAGTTTTTAAATATGGAAAGAATAAAACAAA
>JBKJPN010000136.1:0-23232 GCA_046595125.1 Ferruginibacter sp. | reverse complement strand
CGGCAACACAACTGGGCGCCATCGCCATAAAAGGAGCTTTGGAAAAAGCAGGCATTAAACCCGAAGCTGTTAATGATGTGTTGATGGGATCTGTAATACAGGCTAATCTTGGACAGGCACCTGCACGCCAGGCTGCAAAATTTGCAGGCCTTCCCAATGAAGTAAATTGCACCACCGTTAATAAAGTTTGTGCCAGCGGAATGAAAGCCATTGCGCAGGCCGCACAAAGTATTTTGCTGGGCGATGCCGATATTGTTGTTGCCGGTGGGATGGAAAGTATGAGTAATGTTCCTTTTTATGTTGATAGTATGCGCTGGGGTAATAAATATGGCAATGCCAGTTTAATTGATGGTCTTGCAAAAGACGGACTAACTGATGTGTATGACGGAAAAGCTATGGGGATGGCGGCGGATATGTGCGCCAGCACCTGCAATATAACCCGTGAAGAGCAGGATACATTTGCCATTGAAAGTTACAAACGCAGCCAGGCAGCAACTGATGCCGGAAAATTTGAAAATGAAATTGTACCGGTTGAAATTCCTCAACGCAAAGGCGACCCAGTTGTTTTTGCTAAGGATGAAGAGCCTTTTAATGTTAAGTTTGATAAAATCGCTTCGCTGAGAGGTGCGTTCCAAAAAGAGGGTACCGTAACTGCAGCCAATGCATCAACGATGAATGATGGCGCAGCAGCCTTGGTTTTAATGAGCAAAGAAAAAGCGGATGAATTGGGTTTAAAACCAATTGCAAAAATTATTGGTTATGCCGATGCTGAACAGGCACCAGAGTGGTTCACAACAACACCTTCATTGGCAGTGCCAAAAGCCGTAGCTAAAGCCGGATTAAAAATGGAAGACATTTCCTTCTGGGAATTGAATGAGGCGTTTGCTGTTGTTGGTATTGAAAACAGCCGTCGGATGAAATTAGATCCAGCTACCGTTAACGTAAATGGGGGAGCGGTCTCTATGGGACATCCGCTGGGTTGCAGTGGAGCAAGAATTATCGTAACATTGATAAATGTATTAAAACAAAACAACGCCAAGTATGGTGCCGCTGGTATCTGCAATGGTGGCGGTGGTGCCAGTGCTATGGTGATAGAAAATGTATGATCTCAAAACTAATATTTGCAATGCCTTTCTTCTCCGAAAGGCATTTTTTATAAGTGGTACGACAATGTTTCTCAATTCGATTAACTTAGAGCCCTCAACAGAAAATTATGAAAAAATATTTATTCGCTTTGTTCGTAATGGCAACATTTACATCCTATGCGCAAACAAGTGATTCGGCCTTCAGCATTTTTGGCAAATTTGAAAAAGTTAAAAAAGGAAGGGTTTACCTGACTGTTTATGGTGAGAATGGTGCTGTAAAAGATTCGGTAAATATCAAAAACGGGTTTTTCACTTTTAAAGGCTTCGTTAAGAAACCATCCACAGCGTTTTTAACCATGAAAGATCATAAGGATGATAATCTTCGGTTTTTTGTGGAACCAATAAAAATTACTATCACCGGCAAGGGCGATAAATTGAAAGACCTTGTAATTGCTGGTTCTACCTTAAATACTGATGATAAGAAATTGAAAGCATTTCTAAAACCGGTAACCGATGATGAGGAGAAATATTATGCGGCGTACAGCGAAGCGTCAAAAACTAAAAACGACGCCATGTCGGATAGTCTGGATGCGTTGGAAGAAAAAAAGACCAAACTGAAAAGAGGTTATATCCAACGATTTGTATATGCAAATCCCGGCTCGGTTCGCAGTGCCATGGCCATCAGCGAAAATTTTGGTTATTATGCCGAGGCTGATGAGGTAGAGCCTTTATACAATGCGTTAACAGCTTCTGTAAAAACTTCTTTAGCAGGCGAGTCAGTTAAGAAAATGCTGGATATTTATAAAACAATAGCCATCGGACAATTAGCACCCGATATTACACAACTAGATACAACCGGTAAATCATTAAGTCTGTCTTCGCTTAAAGGAAAATATGTACTAGTAGATTTTTGGGCAAGCTGGTGCGGCCCCTGCCGTAAAGAAAATCCCAACATTGTAAAAGCTTATGAGACTTACAGTTCTAAAGGATTGGAAATATTTGGCGTATCGTACGATAATGAAAAAGGAGCAGCCAAATGGAAGAAAGCCATTGTTGATGATAACCTTACTTGGAAGCAAGTAAGTGATTTGCAGGGCTGGAAAAATGCTACATCCGATCAGTTTTACATCAAAGCGATTCCTTCCAATATGCTCTTGGACAAAGAAGGAAGGATTATTGCAAAAAACCTTTTTGGCCAGAAGTTGACTGACAAATTAAATGAACTGATGCATTAGATAATCTCTTTTCTAGATAAATGTAAAAACCGTCCCTAAACCGAACGGTTTTTTCGTTTTAGGGCAATTGGTTTCATACATCAATCGTTTATTAACTTTGATTAACAAATTATCATGGCCCGTTTCATTTTTATTACTTTAATACTTACCGGAATCATTGGCGGATTCAGTTTTTTTAATAACCCGCCTAATACAAATGCGGATGCAGTAAAAAAACTATATCTACAGCATACCACTGAGTTTATTACAGAAGCAAAAGCACTTCAGACGGCCATTTTAATAGGCAGCAAAAAAAACAGGCAGCAGCAGTTTCTAAAAACCCGTGCCACCTATAAGCAGATGGAAACGATGGTGGAGTATTATTTTCATTTTTATGCTGCCAAAATAAATGGCCCGCCAATCCCATATTTTGAAGAAGAAGAAGCCGATATGCCACGGCAGGAGCCAGTTGGCATGCAAGTGATGGAAGAAATAATTTTTGCAGACGGTAAAGTGGACGACGAAAACAAATTGAAGCAGGAAGCATCAGAACTGGTGCGTTATGCCATTGAACTGCCTACTATTAATGAGTCTTTTGCTTTTGAAGATGCAAATATTTTTGACGCTTTTGTAGAAGAGTTGTTTCGCATTACTGCTTTAGGACTTTCTGGGTTTGATTCTCAAACCGCAGCTAACAGTCTGGCCGAGAACCAATCTGCTCTAAACGGGCTGCAGCAATATCTTGCTTTTTATAAAAATGAGTTTAATTCAATAAAGCCCGGGCAGTTTTTAAAACTGAATCAGTTATTATCGCAGGCGCAGACTGTTCTAAGCAACAACCAGGATTTTAATGCATTCGACCGGATGAATTTTATTATCAATTACCTTGACCCAATTACCAAAATGGTTGGCCGGTACAAACAGTTTTACGAGCTGAATGATAACCAGGGAGGCCCATACTACAGCGCCATAAAAAAGAATAACTCTATGTTTGATGCACAGGCATTTAACGTAAATCGTTTTCTGGATGACTATTCAACCTCACCTGATAAAATTGCGTTAGGCCGCAAACTTTTCTTTGATACACAACTTTCATCTAACAATAAAAGAAGCTGCGCCAGCTGTCATGTGCCGGGTAAGGCATTTACCGATGGGTTGAAAACCAGTCTGGCTTTGGATGGTCATTCATCGCTGCCACGCAATGCACCAACCATTTGGAATGCAGCCCTGCAGCGTAACCTGTTCCACGACAGTCGTAGCCGCACACTGGAAGCCCAGGTAATGCAGGTACTCAATAATGCCCGTGAAATGCATGGTTCGGCACAAACTGTTGCGGAAGAGATTATTAAACAGCCCAAATACAATTTAATATATCAGAAAGCTTATGCTAATGCAACACTGGATAAAGCTGCCGATAATATCTGCAATGCCATAGCCTGTTACGAGCGTACATTGGTTTCGCTCAACAGCAAATTCGACAAACAAATGAATGGCAAAGCGACCATGAATAGAAACGAAATAAATGGCTTCAACTTATTTATGGGCAAGGCTAAATGCGGTAGCTGCCATTTTGTGCCGCTGTTCAGCGGAGCCAAGCCGCCTCGTTATTTTTATTTGGAAAGTGAAGTAATTGGTGTGCCTGCATCAGCCAATAAAAAAAATACAAAACTCGATGCGGACTCGGGTCGCTACCTGGCTACCGGTTATCCCATTCATATTTTTTCGTTTAAAACACCAACATTGCGTAATGTAGCATTAACAGCACCTTATATGCACAACGGCGTATTTAAGACACTGGAAGAAGTAGTTGACTTTTACAATGATGGCGGTGGCAAAGGGCTACACATTGCTCCGGCAAATCAATCCCTGCCTTTTGATAAACTAAGTCTTACAAAACAGGAAAAGACAGATATTATTTGCTTTATGAAGACGCTTACCGACACCAGCGGCAGGTATTAAATATCAATTTGCTTATCTGCCCTCGATAAGATAAATTTGCATCCACATAAATAAAACAATACAGATGCGACAAATTGCCTTTAGAGAAGCCCTTAGAGAAGCTATGCAGGAAGAAATGCGCAGAGATGAATCCGTTTTTTTAATGGGGGAGGAAGTAGCGGAATACAATGGCGCTTACAAAGTAAGCCAGGGTATGCTAGAAGAATTTGGCGAAAAAAGGGTAATTGATACACCCATTGCTGAACTTGGTTTTACAGCGATTGCGGTAGGAGCGGCTCAAAATGGCCTTCGTCCGATTGTAGAATATATGACTTGGAACTTTGCTGTACTACCTTTAGATCAAATACTAAATACCGCTTCTAAAATGCTGGCAATGAGTGGCGGACAGGTTGGTTGTCCCATTGTTTTTCGTGGCGCAAATGGCAGCGCTGGCCAGTTAGGAGCCCAGCACTCAACGGCTTTTGAAGCCTTGTATGCAAATATTCCGGGGTTAAAAGTTATCTCGGTTTCTAATCCATACGATGCAAAAGGTTTATTGAAAAGTGCTATCCGTGATGACGATCCGATTATTTTTATGGAGAGTGAAGTGATGTACGGCGAAAAGGGCGAAGTGCCTGAGGAAGAATACCTCTTACCGATTGGTAAAGCATTTATTAAACGCCCCGGAACAGATGTAACTATCGTTTCATTTAATAAAATGATGAAGGTTGCTTTGGGAGCTGCCGAAGAATTGGCTAAAGAAGGCATCGAGGCCGAAGTAATTGACCTGGCTACCATTCGTCCGCTGGACTGGTTTACTATATTGGAGAGCGTTAAAAAAACTAACAGACTTGTAATTGTTGAAGAGCAATGGCCATTTGCCTCCGTATCTTCCGAGATAAGTTACCGCATACAGAAAGAAGGATTTGATTACCTGGATGCACCAATCCGCAGGATAACTTCTGCTGATGCACCTATGCACTATGCGCCCAATCTGGTAGCCGCTTACCTGCCCGATGTACCCCGTACAGTGAAACTAGTAAAGGAAGTAATGTATATGAAGAAATAAATGAAAAGTTACACAGAGTAGTAGTATAGAACTTTTTTTATCAAGATATATGCAGCACCGTAAAATAGTATACGTGTAAATATTCCTCAGCTACGTCCATTTAACAGCAAACCTTTTTCCGCAGTTTCTGTTTTACATTTGCAGAAACACCCGTCATGCAATATAAATCGCTGGAAGCCTGTTTGCTCCACTTGGAGAAAAACAACCAGCTAATCAGAATTAAAGAAGAAGTAGACCCATACCTCGAGATGGCGGCTATTCACTTGCGTGTGCATGAAGCAGGCGGCCCCGCATTACTTTTCGAAAATGTAAAAGGCTGCAGGTTCCGTGCGGCATCCAATATTTTTGGGACGCTTGAGCGAAGTGAATTTATCTTCAAAGAATCTTTAGCGATAGTGCAGCAATTGATTGAACTAAAAGATGACCCTATTAAAGCCATTAAAAGCCCGTTTAAAAATTTTACTGCAGGTTTAGCTGCCTTAAAAGCGTTGCCTAAAAAAAATCCAATCAATAAACCTGTTTTATTTGAGGAGTTAAAAATCGCTGATCTCCCTCAAATTCATCACTGGAAAAAAGATGGGGGCGCATTTGTAACCCTGCCGCAGGTTTACACCGAGGATGTTGATAAACCCGGAATTATGAACGCCAACCTAGGCATGTACCGCATTCAACTTAGCGGAAACGAATATGAATTAAACAAAGAAATTGGTTTGCATTATCAACTGCATCGTGGTATTGGCGTGCATCAGAACAAAGCCAATAAAAAAGGGCAGCCTTTAAAAGTAAGTGTGTTTGTTGGAGGACCACCATCGCATAGTGTAGCAGCCGTAATGCCCCTGCCCGAGGGCATCAGCGAAATGACTTTTGCCGGCGTACTAGGCGGTCGCCGGTTCAGGTATTGTTATGTTGATGGCTTTTGCATTAGCACCGATGCCGATTTTGTAATTACCGGCGAAGTGTACCCCAACGAAAACAAACCGGAAGGCCCTTTTGGCGATCACTTGGGTTATTATAGTCTTACGCATGATTTTCCGGTAATGAAAGTGCATAAAGTATACGCCCGTAAAAATGCCATCTGGCCGTTTACGGTAGTAGGCCGCCCGCCGCAGGAAGATACCAGCTTTGGGCAACTTATTCATACAATGACCGGTAAAGCCATTCAACAAGAAATACCCGGACTTAAAGAAGTACATGCCGTAGATGCTGCAGGTGTGCATCCACTACTACTTGCCATTGGCAGCGAAAGATACACACCTTACAGTCCTGCTAAGCAACCTGCAGAAATATTAACCATTGCCAATCATATTTTAGGCACGGGGCAGTTAAGCTTGGCTAAGTTTTTATTTATTACTGCTGATGATACAAACAAATTAAACTGCCACGACATTGGAAATTATCTTCAGTTTGTGCTCAGACGAATTAATCTAACAAGAGACATTCATTTTTACACCAACACGACCATTGATACACTTGATTACTCGGGTGAAGGTTTAAACAGCGGCAGCAAAGTTGTACTTGCCGCTTATGGCGAATCGCTAAGAGAATTGGATACCGAAATTCCATCGCCATTAAAAAATGTACAAGGATTTGAAAATGTACAATTGGTAATGCCCGGTGTTATTGCTTTGCAAACAAATGCTTTTACCAATTACGAAACGGCCAATATGGAAATGGAAATGCTCAATACACAACTGTCTATGTTTGATGAGCAGTTAAAAAATATACCAGTACTTGTTATTTGTGATGATGCAGGCTTTGTTGCCGAAAAACTAAATAATTTTTTGTGGGTGACATTTACCCGATGCAATCCATCCCACGATATACACGGAATAAACGCTGTCACTAAAAACAAACACTGGGGCTGCACCGGCCCGCTGGTTTTTGATGCACGTATAAAACCGCATCATGCACCGCCAGTGGAAAAAGATGCTGCCACCGAAAAAAAGATTGACCGGCTTTTTGAAAAGGGAGGAAGTTTGTATCAGATAAATCATTGATTGAGTGTAGACTTTCGAAGTTTTTAAAAATTCGGAAGTCCGGTCTTAGCGGTACTTAACAATTGTAGATAATAGAAAAGTATGAATCTATCAACCCAAATAGCAAAACATATAAGAGATATACATGTTGGTGGCAACTGGACCAGTGTTAATCTGAAAGACAGCTTGGCTAATGTTAGTTGGCAACAAGCTACCACTCAGGTATATGGTTTTAACTCAATTGCCACGCTGCTCTTTCATATCAATTACTTTGTAAATGCAGTGACACCCGTGTTGGAGGGAGGAGTACTTAATGCTAAAGACGCACTAAGTTTTGCTCACCCACCCATCAACAATGCTGCCGACTGGGAAGCCATGCAAAATAAAGCCATGGCCGATGCGGAAAAGATGGCCAACCTTGTTGAGCAATTACCACAAGAAAAACTTATAACTGTTTTTGCAGACGATAAATACGGCAACTACTACCGCAACCTTAGCGGTATTGTTGAGCATGCACACTACCATTTGGGGCAGATCGTGCTGATAAAGAAGATTCTGCAGCAGGATGAACAGAAGCAGGTATTAAACTAGCGCACTATGTAGATTAGTTATTCAATAATTGAAACATTTACAATCAGGTTTTTAACTGATGCTATTAAAACTTGGTGTAAATGTATCTGTTAAAACCACAGCATATTTCCTACCTTCAATTTTAATCAATCACAAATAATAATATGCGTAAACTGCTTGTTATATTTTTTGCAGCCGTATTTTCTTTATCGGCCGGTGCACAGGAAAGAGATACAACCTGGGGCGACCTGCGCAGCATTGAAACAGAATTTTATTATTTAGTGGTTCCTGCTAACTGGCTTAATATTGGAAAAGTAGGTGATAATATTGATCAGAGCTTTGATGGCACAGGAATGTTTTTTAGCGACAGTTTTAACACAGCACCTGTATTGGTGGGTTTGTTTGTTATGAAAGAAACGGCTACTAGTTTGGCGGAAGCTAAAGCCAAATGCTTGAAAGGATACCGCAGCAATCCCGGCAGAGATTTTCCAAAAAACTTTAAAGAAGGGCAGGAGAAAATTACATTGGTATCAGGTCAGCCTGCATGGATATTGAATACCCGTTTTTACAGACCAGCTAAACAACTTAACCAAAGCCGCTTCGATCTAGTTGTGTATTCGGATAAGGCAAAGCAGGGTTATTTAATTACGGTATCGGTTCAATATAAAGATGATAGCTATGCTTTTGAAAATGATAACAAGCTACTGGAATTTGCGAAAAGGATATACAGTTATTTTCAGCTGAAATAAAGGATTGTTGATGTTGTTTAGTTGTTGGTCAGGCTACCAACAATGGCGAGGGACCAACAATAAATCAACCTAAAAAAATAGTCGCTCCACTGTCCAGTATCCTGCCATTATTGTTATTAATATAGATAGGGGTATTACGATGTATTTACGATAATATGGTTTGTTACCAAACCATTTGCCAAATAATAAAAAGGCCGCCAGTATTACAGTTATCTGCCCCAGCTCTACACCTACATTAAACATAACCAACGAAGTGAAGTAGGCATTTTGAGGTAAGCCTAACTCGCCTAGGGCGCCTGCAAAGCCCATACCATGTACCAATCCAAATAAAAACACAATACCAATTCTTGATTTTTTTAACCGAGGTGAAAAGATATTTTCTAACGCAACATACATGATGGATAATGCAACGATAGGTTCTACAATCGCCGGCGAAGGATTAATTACATTAAACATGGCCAAGCCCAATGTAATGGAATGTGCTATCGTAAAAGCAGTTGCCTGCCAAAGTACGGGTTTTAATTTGGGGCTAAGTAAATACAGGCTTAGTACAAATAAAATATGATCGAAACCGAGTGGCAGTATGTGAATAAAGCCTTGTTGCAGATAAAGTATGGCCGCATCGCCCTTGCTCATATTTTCTAGTTGGCCTACTACATCATGCGCAAAAATGGGTTGGCTTACTAAAAATGCCAAGACGAATAAACCTGTTATTTTAAAATAGTAACTGCTTTTGGTTGGATGTAAGTTGTTCATATGATTTTTTTTAAAAGAATACCGACAGTTTGAGTCTTGCAAATAATGGTGTACCGGGGGTGTAATGCAATTCGTTAACTGGTGCCGTTTCATTTCTCAGTTGCGATTCTGTGGCAAACTGAGCTTCATTCCACTTAATGTTAAATATATTTTCAATGGCAAAACCTACTTCGTATTTGGGACGGGTGTAGTTGACAGATGCATCCATTAAAAAGTATCCTTTTGCTATAATACTGTTGTCTTCGTTCGCTGGCCTGTCTTTAATATACTGATAGCCTATGCCGCCGTTAAAGCCAGTTTCCTTTTTATAATAGATGCCACCTATGCTAGTAAATGTGGGAGCAAGCGGAATATAATTTTCACCTTTAGGTTCGTCAATAGCCTGTGGTTTGGTAATATTAAAATTTGCATTGGCAAATAAATTTTTACTAAGCTGGTAGCGGGCGCTTATATCAATGCCTTGTCTGGAAGTTTTACCACCGGGCTCTACTATACCTGCATCGCCAACATAAATAAATTCCTGATCGAGGTACAAATACCAGGCTGCAATATTAAAAAAGAGGTTTTCTGTTGGTTTTAAATTAACGCCAATATCGGTACCATAAGCGGCTGGTAAAATTTGTTTGCCATTGTTGGCTGTAACCACACGGGCATCGTTACTGTGGAAACCTTTTCCGGCTTTTAAATACACTTGTACATTTTTGTTTACCGAGTACTGCACATTAAATTTAGGGCTTACAATTGTTTTGCTTTGCGATGCTAACTGATTGGTTGATAATTTATCAAAGTAAGCAAATGTAAAATGGTCTACCCGTACACCGGCGTTAAACAGCCACTTGCCGGCGGTAAACTGCTGCTGCGTAAATGCAAACAGATTGCTTTGTTTAATATCGCCTAATTTGGTATCGCTTATAAATTTTCTAGTTACCACATTTGATAAACGACTGTTGCTGGTTGCATCATAACGCAAACCTGCGCCATAAGTACTTGCGAGTACCTTATTACCAATAAAGTATTTTTGAGTGAGTTTAGTTGTATAGCCCAGTAAATTTCTTTTTTCGGCCTGTTGTATCTCATCGCCGTTAACTGAGTCGTTCAAAAAAAATGTAAAGTTCGAAAACAAGTTAAATGTATAGCGGTTGTAAAATATTTGGTTCTCCCAAGTTGCCCCACTTTTATATCGATGATTGATAATCAGGTTGGCATTATATCTTTCTGTATGGCCCCCTTCGGTTGGATCGATGCTGCCGAAACGGTCAATCAGCCCACTTTTAACTGCTCTGTCGGGCACCTGTCCACTGGCATTCCAATTACTGTTAAAGGCCGATAAAGACGCACTGAGTTGTGTGTTTGCCGCTAAGGTTCGGTTGTATTTCCCAAAAATATTGAGACGTTTAAAGTTTTGTTTGTTGATGGTTGGGCCATCGGTATAATTGAAGTCGGCAGCAATATAGGCACTTTGTTTATCCTTGTTCTTTTTAAACAAGTCAATCATGGCCAACGTACGAAAAGAGTTAAACTGTCCGCCTTCAATTTGTACCATGCTTTTAGAAATATTTTTAAAAGTAGCGAAGGAAACATAGCCAGCTGTGTTAAAATCACCTTGTTGTGCGTAATAGGGGCCTGCACCAAAATCAATATTATTAACTGTTTCGGGAATAATGAAATGCGCATCGGCGTATCCTTGTCCATGTGCATGACTTACCATATTTACCGGCATACCATCTACATTAATCGCTACATCGGTGCCATGGTCAACATCAAAACCACGCAAGAATATTTGCTCGGCTTTACCGCCCCCAGCATGTTGTGCAATAAATAAACCGGGTACTACGCGTAAAAGCTCCTGTGTATTTTTGACTGTTTTAAGCGACAAGTCTATTTTACTAAGTGTGCTGAATTTTGGTGCAGCATTACTTTCCAATACAATTGCTTTCAAATCAATGGCTTCTGGCTCTAATTCAATTAGTGTTGTATTGTTGGTTACAACTGTTGCTAGGGTTGTTTTATAACCCACCGAGGACACAAGTACTTGCTCAACCGATTTAATCGTAAAATCTCCGTTTTTATCGGTATTTGTTTTTAGTATCTGGGCATTGGCATCTATAATCGTTGCCGATTCAATTGGTTGCCTGCTTTGGGCATCTACTACTTTGCCGCTAAAGTTCTGTTGTGCTTCTGATACGTTTGTATACAAGAATAGTAAACACAATAATTTTATTATTTTGTTGGGTAACTGCATGACTGCTATTTAAATGGAATGACAAAATGATCTTCTAACTCACCATGCGGTAATGTTTATACCACAGGATTGTTCATCGAACAAAAAAAGGTAAATGAAAATGAATTGTCAAATTCGGGGAGGGGGGAAGTCGCCTTGCAAGTATTGCTTGGGAATAGAGGCAGCCAGCGAAAGGCTATATTCTGACGAGTTAACTACGGTATTTACCGTGTTTTTGTCAGTGATGTTGATATGATCGGTTATTGAATTATCTTTTTTAGAGGCCGGTGTTTCTGCCTGCTTTTGCGATTGCTTATTTTGGTCAATTACTTCTTTATGCACATGTAATTTACCATTTTCGTAATGTATGGTCGCCATGTGCTGGCTGTAATAAAATACATGGGCAACTGCATCAGCAACATAAGGCACCACCGGCTTTATAATAATTACCGCGTAGGAAAACAGCATAATATATAAAGCAATCTTTTTCATGATGGCAAGTTGAGCCCGTTTGTTTTAAGTTAAAGGATCTTTACAGTTTACAGCCGTTTAGATGTGGTTAAGTTGTTGTGTTCTGTATTGATATACGCAATACGGTAGCTTTTGGATTTATATTTTTAACAGAATCTTTAGCGCACTAAAAAAGCGAAGAAATTAATCTTCGCTTTTTTATTATTATTGTTTGGATAACAGGGTACGTACTAAAACGGGGCCGCTAAATATGGAAATGTTGCAAGGAACGGTTTGTCGTTGCTATTTACATTATCACTTGTTAACTGAGGGTTACTGTTTCCGGTTGGACCTCCAAAAAACAGAAACTTTAACTCAATGTCAATAGCGTCATCTAATGGATTTCCTCCAAGACCACGACCAGTAAGGGTTCCCAGATTTGTAGCACCCGTGGTTGACACACCTAAAACATCTGTAGCTAAAGTAGTAGTCAAAACTGTCGGGCTCATACTTAACGCATTTACTGAGTACCTTACATAAGCTGGATTAGCAGCAAATAACGCACCATCAAGTGCAACCAGGTTAGTCAAAAACTTTGGTTGAAAAATGGCACCCATTGCAGATGGGGTTGTTACGTTGAATGCATCTTTATCAGCAGAGGCATTCAATACCGTGTTAACTGCGGGTCTTCCCATTTGATCCTGCTGCTGGTAATATACCGTTGCTGCAGGCGTTGAGTCACTTTTTTTGCATGATACAGCTAACAGGCTGCCTGCAAATATAATTGCGAGTAATTTTATTGTTGATTTCATTTTATTAAATTTTAGTTGTTTTTTAAATTAAATTTTCTTTTTGGTTTCAACCCAAACACCAACAGTGCCACTACTGTTCAACATGCTTTTTGGTACTTCTACCACCACGCTTAAAACATTGGTACTTGCAAAGGCATCAACACCCGGTGTTCTAAAGCCTGTTGCCGTACCTGCAATAACTTTTTTGTATTGGTCCAGGTCAAAGAAGAAAGGATCATCTCTTGGGCCAGCAAATACTTTAATTCCAGTTGCTCCTGTACCAATAACGGCAGTTGAACCATAGGCAGTTACTGTTGCAGAAGCAGTTACACTTCCTTCCAGCTTACTGCGCAATCCTTTTTCGGATGGAACAATTGGGCCATACACTTGCATACTGTTAGAGGCTGCATCGTACTTGCATTGTATAACCAAGTCTTCGATGTTATCGGCATTGTTGTCGATATTAAATTCAATAACCGTGTTTGCATCAAACTTAGCGCCGGCCGTAGCGCCAGGTGCCAGTAATCCCTGTGTGTTGGCTACAAATACCAGGTTACTGGTGTTTTGTGCCTGAAAAACATACAGATCGGTAATATCTGATGATTGGCCGGTTACTGCAGGAGCGTCAATATGATCCGCTGCGTAAATAAGGCCGCCGGTGATGAGTGCTGCTACCGAGAAGATCGATAACAAGATTTTGTTCTTTTTCATTTTGTTTGTTTTTAGATTAATAGAATTTTTGTTCTTTGCTGCCAAGCCGACAACACATACAATTACGAGATATGGAGAACCTTGGATTTATTTAGCGGATTTTATTTGTGAAGCATAGTAAATGAGATGCTTTTTAAAGCGGCAGATTATCGGTATTTTTGAGCACATTATTAATTATTAATTATTAATTATCATGGCCTATTGGTTAGTAAAATCTGAACCCTCGGTGTATAGCTGGGACGATTTTGTAAAAGAAAAAGAAACCTGCTGGAGCGGTGTACGTAATTACGCAGCTCGTATTAACCTACGTGCCATGAAGAAAGGGGATGACTTATTCTATTACCATAGTAATGAAGGAATGGAAATTGTAGGTACTGCCAAAGTAAGTAAAGAAGCGTACCAAGATCCAACAACAGAAGATGAACGTTGGGTAGCAGTAGATATAAAGGCACAAAAGAAATTAAAAACTCCAGTAACGCTGGCGGTGTTAAAAGCTGATAAGCGTTTTGCCGATCTGGATTTGGTAAGATTGGGACGGTTGAGTGTAGGTACCGTGAAGCCGAAAGAGTGGGATATGATTATGAAACTTGCAGAAACTTCCTGACCCCCACTACGTCCTAAAGTGGGAACTTTGGACTCTGTAGAAAATGTGATTTTTTAAAAATATTCTGGGGGATTTATTTTTGGCTACAATCTTTGGTTTTCCTTTAACATTTTATAGCGGTTACTATTTTTATGCAATTTGTATCAAAGAGTATCTAATAACGCTAAACTCATTGTTATGAAAAGAAAACTAATTATTGCAGCTGCTTTTGTAATCACTATTATTATTTCCTGTAACAACAACAAGACGAAGGATAATTCGATGAATTTTGAAACAGCTGACATCAGTAAGCTCGAACTCATTGAAAAGGATAATCTTATCGGCACAACAGAAGAACAAAAACAAATACCTGTTGGCAAATTCGGCGGCCTGAATGCCGACTCCATGCCGCCAGCCACCCCAAATACGGCACCAGCCTATATTGACTGGGATAAGAAAATAATTAAAACAGCTACGTTACGACTGGAAATTAAAGATTTCAAAAAGTATAACAGTTTTGTACACGGCGCCGCCAAGCAGTATGGGGGCTATATTGCACAAGAGCAGCAAAACCTCAGCGACGAAAAATCAGAAACCGTCATCACTATAAAAGTACCTGTTGCGCAGTTTGAAAATCTGATGAACGGTTTACCAGTTGATGATGCCAAAGTATTGGAGAAAACCATCAGCACCGATGATGTAAGCGGCGAAATGGTTGATACCCGCAGCCGCCTAGAAGCAAAAAAACAGATGCGTTTAAAGTATCTGGAGTTTTTAAAGCAATCCAAGAATATGACAGAGGTGTTGCAGGTACAAAATGAAATAAACAGTATTCAGGAACAAATAGAATCGGCCATGGGCCGGGTAAGTTTTCTTTCAAATCAATCGGCATATAGTACTATTAACCTGAGTTTTTTTCAACCCATGGACGGGTATAAGCCAATTGATACTGCACCTTCTTTTTTAACAAGAGTAACGAATTCATTTAAAAGTGGCATGAGTTGGCTTACCGAATTGCTGATTGGCCTTATTGCAGTATGGCCATTGTTTTTAATTGCGCTAGGTGGTTATTTTATTTGGAAAAATACGAGGAGAAAAAAACTGGTTCCCCAAAAAATGCAGGCAGTAACTGAAGCAGTTTAAGTTAGCGAAAGATAACGGTACCAAGCTGTTTGGTAAGTTCTATTTCTAGTTGTTTTAAATGCTGATGGGTTTGTACCAAAACCATCTGGTCTTCGGATGAAGTGGATTTTTCAAGATCAGCCTGGTTTAAATCCATCAGTCTTTTTATTTTACGCAGCTTTAAATAGTTAAGTGTAGAAAAAACTTCCTCGGCATATAAGTCATCACGGGTGTTGATTTTTCCTTCAAAATGTTCTTTCCATTTTGGGCTCACTTCATAATTAAAATCCATTATGCTTACCACCATCGAACTCATTTGTAGATCATCGCTGTACAAAAAATTCTTTGCGGTTGGCTCCAGACCTGCATCGTACCAGGTTTTGTAGGTTTGCAAAATGCGTATTAATTCTTTGTTGTCAATAAGCTCTTCCAATTGATTGGCTTCAATTTCGGCAAAAATATGCTCGGCTACTTTTTGCTCGTCGTTCCAGTCTTTTAGTCCAAACTCAAGCAGGCTGCGTACCATTGCCTGTTCGTGTATTTCGTCTTTGTTAAACAGGGCGGTCACATCAACATCCATTGCACCTGCTTGTTCGGGGCTAATGGTTTCAGTTGCAAATCTTTCATCCCGACTGCTACGGTTTTCTTCTTTGCTTATTTTTTCACGAATGAATTTATTTACCAGCGCATGTAGCCCGCTCTCCTCAATTTTTAAAATTTCGGAACACTGTTTTATATAATCCTGCTGTTTTGTAAAATCTTCAGCCTTATTAATTTTAGAAATTGTTTCGGCAATCTGGTTTACGATGATTGCTTTTTTGGTACTGTCGCTACCGGCATCTTCCAATGCAATACCCAGTTGAAATAAGATGAAATCTTTTTTATTATCTTTTACAAAATCAATAAAAGCAGTAGTGCCAACTTTATTTACATAACTGTCGGGATCTTCTCCATCGGGTATCAACACTAGTTTTACATTCAAACTTTCTTCCAACGCTAAGTCAAGTCCACGCAGGGCGGCTTTAATTCCGGCGCTATCGCCATCGTAAATAATAGTAAGGTTGTTGGTGTATTTTTTTATCAGCCTTAACTGATCGGGCGTAAGCGATGTTCCTCCACTTGCTACTACATTTTCAATACCTGCCTGGTGCAGACTAACCACATCGGTATAGCCTTCTACTAATAAACACTCGTCGGCTTTATCAATAGCCTGCCGGGCAAAGTAGGAGCCATACAAAATTTTACTCTTTACATAAATTTCATTTTCGGGGCTGTTAATATACTTAGGCGCTTTGTCATTTTTTTTGATGATTCGGGCGCCAAAGCCCAGCACTTTTCCGCTTTGGTTATGAATAGGAAAAATGATGCGGCCACGATAATTATCATAAGCATTTCCATCTCTTACATTTACCAAACCGGTTTTTTGTAAATACTCCAGGTTGTATTGTGCTGCCAGCGCCGCTTTGGTAAATCCATCTCTGGCCTCGGAGTTGTAACCCAGTTGAAATTTTCTGATGATTTCTTCTCTAAATCCGCGTTCTTTTAAATAACTCAGTGCTATATCCTGACCTTCTTCACTGATATGCAAAGCCTCGGTAAAAAATTGTTGCGCAAAATTGTTGATGATGTATAAACTGTCCGCAACTTGTTGCTGCTGTTTGTACTCGGGGCTGGTTTCAGATTCTTCAATCTCAACATTATACTTGGCTGCTAGCCAGCGCAGGGCTTCTACATAACTGTATTTTTCAGCCTCCATTAAGAACCCAATGCTGTTACCACTGCGGCCACAACCAAAACATTTGTATATTTCTTTAGCAGGCGATACTGTAAACGAAGGTGTTTTTTCGTTGTGAAAAGGGCATAAGCCTAAATAATTGGCGCCTCTTTTTTTTAATTTAATAAAAGACCCAACTATTTCCACAATATCAATGCGGCTGAGAATCTGTTGTATGCTGTCTTGCGATATCAATGTTGAATAATGAGGCTGTAATTTACACCGTTTGCTTCTTTTTATAGTTGTTAATATGTTGTAAACTGCTCAAATTAAATTTTTATGGCATGATTTATGAAAATTAGTGACAAAAATCATCTGGTAAATTAATACCTTTAACACTCAAAAAAAAAATCAAGTATGAAGAAATATTTATTACTGTTTGCGTTGATCCTCGGGTCTATTATAAGCAAGGGGCAGGATTTAAAGGAGGTTATTAAATTAGTTTATTTAACACAATACGAAAAAGCGAAACCAGAGATAGACAAGTTTTTAAGCGACGAAAAAAATGCAGGAAATGCAGAAGGGTGGTATTACAAAGCTTTTATTTACAACTCTTTGGGCCGGGTAGAGACCAAGCCAACTGCTGAGAGGAAGTCGCTGCTTTTAGGTGCACTATCAGCGCTGAAAAAGTACAGAGAATTGGATCCCAAGGCAACATTAGCGGAAGAGAACAAAAATGGTGCAGCCTTCAATATTTATTCGGGACTCTATGACTTAGGTGCAAAAACTTACAACGAACAGAATTTTACTGAGTCTTTTGAGTACTTTAAAAAGGCACTGGAGGTACATGACTATATTTATTCGTTGGACTTAACCGGTACTAATGGGTATAAATTTTCGGCTCTTGATACGGGTGTAGTTTGGAACCTGGCTTTTTTAGCGAATGATTTGAAATTGAAAGACGAGGGTGAAATTTATTACAAAAAAATTGTAGAAGCTGATTTGAGCGACGAGAAGTATGTGCTTGCATACGATGAAGTGATAAAAAAATACAGGAAGGAGAAGAATGCCGAATTGTTCAATAAATATATGGCGAGAGCTCAGAAATATTTTCCTGCCGACAAATCTTATTGGGAAAACGTGGATATTGAATTCGCAGTGGCCGACGTAGAAAATCAGGCTCTATTAAACAAATTTGAAGAATTGACTGTGAAATATCCAGACAATTACATGGTGCATTTTAATTATGCCATTGAAGTTGATCAATTCCTTAACAGTGCCAATTCAAAAGGAGTTAACGCACCACTTTACAGAAATAAGATCATAGATCTTTATAAGAAAGCCCTTTCGCTAAAATCTACGATTGAAGTTAACCTGCAGTTGGCAACTATTTATTATAACCAGTATTTTGAAATTCTGGAACGCATTGGCAGAATTCCAGGTACTAAGCCAACGGAACTCAAGTTAAAAAAGGAACTGACCGATTCATCAAAAGCGTTATTGCATACATGTATTCCATACGCTCAAGAGGCAGTAAAACAACTGGCAGAGTTAAAAGCGTACAAGTACTCAGACAAAGCAAATTATAAACTGGCTTTGGAGATACTAGAAAAAGCTTACAGGAAAGAAGGCGACGAAGCCAAAGCTGCTGAATACGAAAAAAGAAGAGGGGGAGTAGATAAATTATAAATCTTTTTCAGTGTGATAGAAAGCTCCCGGAAAAACCGGGAGCTTTTTATTTTATCCGGCAACTCTTATTTGAAAGCCCGGCCCGCCACCACTCTGCATATCCTTCATGGGCTTAACTTCTATATCTTTTGGTATTTCAAATTCTTTGTCGGCAACATCTTTATCAATAACTAATTTTGTAACCTGTACAGTCATTGTTCTACCGCGGGGCATTTTGCGTTCATATTGCATGGGGAATCCGTTTAGGTTTTCAAAACCGCTTGGTCCGCCAACAGCCGTCATAGCACCAAATCCGCCCAAGCTGCCGCCAGTATTGGGTAAATGTTGAATTTTAAAATCAGGGCAGTACCATACTTCTGTAGTATCTGATTTTCCGTTAGCTCTGGTACCAATTATCAAAGCCTTTTTACAAGCATATCCTGCTACTTTTTTACTGTCGTCTTTGTATTGAATATCATAAACTGTTGGAGTATTGGATCGGCCAAATCCAGCGTTTTGTCCACGGCCCTGCATCATACTGTCCATACGTTTAGCCATTTCTGCCTGGTCTTCGTCGGTGGCATAAAAACCTGTTTTTTTACCCATCATTTCCATAATGGTTGTTGTTATCTTTTTACTGTTATCTCTAATAACTGTAGTGCGGCCCATTTCGCTTTCCGAAAAAGTTTTTACCAGGTCGTTTTTTAATGAAGTGGTAGTCTTTGTTTCGCCATCGCCACCGTTAAAACGAATAGCTCTTTGCTGGCCATCATCCCCAGTAAAAGTTCTTGCTTGTTCTTCATCTTGTTCAGGAGCTGTAATATTAGTTTTGGTGGAAACCGTAGCCTGCGTTATAATTTTTGGTTGTGCATAAGCCGCTGTGGTAGTGGCTGTAACCAGTAAAAGGGTAAATATTCTTTGCATGTTTTTTAGTTATTAAGAACCAAAAATACGAATTGGTTCGTAATAATAAAATCAAACATTTGCTTTAAGAATATATTAACAGTGTTTTATAAATTTCACCAAAAAAATCCGTGATCTATTAAATTTGCTCAGCATCCCGCAAGTGCATACCAGATGATGAGGAAAACGACAATTGTACCAAGGCAACCGCCACCTAATTTCTTTGCTCCATATCCAGCTATCAAGCCACGTACTAATTTATTCATTATTTGAAAGTTTTTTGGTAAGATAACTACAATTTGTTTCTATTTGATAAACGTTGTACCCCGAATAAGTTAATTTATCCACTACCTTTTTGATTACTTAACAAAAACTGCTTTTAACTGTGAATAACTAGGGCGAATTGCTGTAAAAAATCAAAATTTTCTATTGGTTCATTCCATTATATTTGCCGTCTGACTAAAATATAGAAAAAACCGTGCGTTTAAAGAGCTTAGAAATAAAAGGATTTAAGAGTTTTGCCGATAGAACCGTACTCAATTTTGATGAAGGTATAACCGGGGTAATTGGCCCCAATGGCTGTGGTAAAAGCAATATTGTGGATAGTATCCGCTGGGTGATAGGTGAGCACAAAATCAGCAACCTGCGTAGCGAAAACCTAGAAAGTTTGGTGTTTAACGGAAGCAAAACACGCAGTGCCAGTGGTATTGCTGAGGTTAGTCTTACGTTTGATAATACAAAAAATCTGCTACCTACCGAGTTCAGCACTGTAACTGTAACCCGTAAATATTACAAAAGCGGAGAGAGCGAGTACCGCCTAAATGACGTGGCTTGTCGCCTGAAGGATATTCATAACTTGTTTATGGATACGGGTATCAGCAACGACAGCTATGCTATTATTGAACTGGGTATGGTGGATGATATTATTAAGGATAAGGAATTTAGTCGCCGCAAAATGCTGGAGCAGGCCGCCGGTATCAGCATTTACAAAACCCGTAAAAAGGAAGCTAAGTTAAAATTAGATGCTGCCGAGCAGGATTTAGCCCGTATTGAAGATTTGCTTTTTGAAATAAATAATCAGCTTAAAAGCCTTGAGAGTCAGGCAAAAAAGGCCGAGAAATACTTCGAAATAAAGAAAGAATACAAAGAAGTTAGTATAGAATTGGCTAAAGCTGCGCTAGAAGGCTTTAACGTTACTTATCATGATTTAAACGAAAAGCAAAAGAACGAGGTTGATAAACGTATTGAGCTGGAAACTGCTATCGCCAAAGAAGAAGCGTTGTTGGAACAAGAAAAGCTGGAACTCGTTAAAAAAGAAAAGGCCTTACAAACAATGCAGCAGGCATTTAACGAAATGCTGGATGCGGTGCGTGGTAAAGAAAATGAGAAAAATCTGAGCGGACAGCGTCTTCAATATTTGAAAGAAAGAGAAGCTGGACTAAACGAGTTTTTACAAAAAGCAGGCGGACAATTAAAAGGACTAGAAGAAAGCATCCAATTTACCGGAACTCAGATTGGTGAAGACGAAAATCAATTAATCCTATTTGAAAGCAAACTGGTTGAGCTGAAAAATGCAGTAGAGGAAAAACGTAAAATATTTGATGATAAGCGCAGTCATATTGATGAACTGCGTAAGCAAAATCAGGCTATACAAAGAGAGCAGTTTGAAGCTGAGAAGAAAGTTGCTGTTGCTGATACCTCCATTCAAAATTTACAGCGCACCATTACCCAAATACAGGAAGAAAAAACACAGCGCCAAAACCAGTTACAGCAGTTAGAACCCGAGAAGAAAGCCAAAGAAGCAGAATTGGAGCAGAAGAAGGCCGAACTGAAGCAAACGCAGGATCACCATGAGTTTACCAAAGAACAGATTCTGCAAACGCAGAACAAAATGGAAGGGCTGCGTAACGAACTGGCGACAGAAAGCCGCATATTAGACAGCAAGAAAAATGAGCATGATTTACTGAAGAGTTTGATAGACTCGATGGAAGGTTATCCGGAGAGTGTAAAATTCCTGCATAACAATCCCAATTGGAATCATACAGCGCCTTTGCTGAGCGATATTATTTATGTAAAAGAAGAATACCGTGCTGCAGTTGAAAATGTATTGGAGCCATACCTCAACTATTATGTAGTTAATAATTTAGAAGAAGGTTTGCAGGCTATTCATTTGCTGGATGACAACAAAAAAGGTAAAGCCAATTTCTTTTTACAGGATAAATTTACAGGTTTTGAAAGTCATCAACAGCCGGATGGAACGATTGCTGCATTGAGTGTGGTAGAAATTGATAGCAAATATGCTAATCTTGCCAAACACTTGCTGGGCAACGTTTTTATAGCAGAGAATGAAGATGCTTTACGAAACAGTAACGGTGCTGTAGTTTTAGAGAAAACCGGTAAATATGTTAAAGGCAAATATTCGCTAACCGGCGGAAGCGTTGGTCTATTTGAGGGAAAGAAAATTGGCCGTGCAAAGAATTTAGAAAAACTGATTGAAGAAATTGTTGCGCAGGAAGCTATCGTTACAGTGCTCAAAATAAATATTCAGGAGCATCACAAGGAAGTAATAGCTTACAATGAGCAGTTGAAGGAAAATGCTCTTAAGCAGATTCAACAGGATATTAATAACCTAACAAATCATGTTTTTTCATTACAGAATAAGATTGAAAACCTTACGCATATTGAAGAGACCAGTGCGGCCAGAGTTACCGAACTGGAAAAGCAACTGGAGAATAATCACAGCGAAATTGCCAGTACCCGTGAATTGCTCACCAATTTCAATACACAGATAACTGAGCTTACTGATAAGATGCTATTGATAGAGCAGGATTATGCAACTGCCGAAGAAGACTATAATAATTCTACAGCCACATTTAACGACAGTAACCTGCAGTTTACGAAGCAGCAGAGTAAAGTTGTTTCTTTAAAGCAGGAATTTGAGTTTAAGACCAATCAATTGAATGATCTTAAAATTCAGGTTGAGAATAGTACTGCTCAAATAACTGAAGCATCAGCCAGTATCACCGAAACCGCAGGCCAGTTAAAGGAACTGGAGGGGTTGGTAATTACTCTGCTGCAAAACAAAGAGACAGAAGAGAAAGCTTTAAACATGGCCGATCAACTGTACTATAATCTGCGAAATGTACTAGCCGAAAAAGAAAGCGAGCTGAAAGGTAAGCATAAATCGAAAGAAGGAATTGATACTTTACTCAACGAAATAAAAGATAAACTTACCGATCTTAAACTGCAACTAGCAGGTATGAAAGAAAGGTTGAACGTAGAGTTTAAAGTTGACCTAGACATCATCATTGATGAACCCAGAACAACCGATACGCCGCTGGAAGAACTGAGAGAAAAAAATGAAAGACAGCGTAAGCGTTTAGAAAATATCGGCGAAATAAATCCTACGGCAATTGAGGCTTATACCGAAATGAAAAAGCGCTACGACTTTATTCTAGAACAAAAGAATGACTTAGTAACGGCAAGAGAAAGTTTGATGCTGACGATACAGGAAGTTGAAGCAACCGCTAATCAACAGTTCCTTGATACTTTCAACAAAGTAAGAGAGAACTTTCAGAAAGTATTTCAGGCGTTATTTACAGAGGATGATACGGCAGATATGATAATGGTTGATCCGGAAAATTTAGCCGAAACCAATATTGATATTATAGCCCGTCCAAAAGGCAAACGTCCTTCATCAATCGGTCAATTA
>JBKJPN010000135.1:0-36528 GCA_046595125.1 Ferruginibacter sp. | reverse complement strand
CTTCCAGCAAAGAAAAATATAATGTAGGTGAAGAAGTTTCGATAACGATACCCAGCAGCGAAGGGGGCCGGCTTTTAGTAAGCATTGAAAACGGCAGTAAAGTTTTAAAATCATTCTGGAAAGAAACAAAGAAGGGTCAGACCGCTGTTACATTTAAAGCTGAGCCCGGCATGGCACCAAATGTGTATGCAACGGTAAGTCTGTTACAACCACATTCGCAAACCATTAATGATCTTCCCATTCGTATGTATGGTTCCATTCCTATTTTTGTGGAAGATAAAAACACCGTGCTAAACCCGGTGTTAAATATTGCCAGCAGTATTCGTCCTGAGCAAAATGTTTCGTTCACGGTAAGCGAACAAAATGGAAAAGAAATGACTTACTGTGTGGCGATTGTTGATGAAGGATTACTTGATTTAACAAGATTTAAAACACCCAATCCGCATGATGCTTTTTATGCCAGAGAAGCATTGGGCGTAAAAAGTTTCGACCTGTTTGATTATGTTATAGGCGCCTGGGGCGGCGACCTGGAAAGAATCTTAACCATAGGTGGTGATAACGAAGCTGGTCCCGGTAAACAAAAAACAGCCAATCGTTTTAAACCTGTTGTACAATATCTCGGGCCATTTAAACTAAATAGAAATCAGACTCAAAAGCAATCATTCACATTACCATCTTACATTGGTTCGGTAAGAGCGATGGTGGTTGCGGCTCACGACGGCAGTTATGGTGCCACAGAAAAAACAGTGGCAGTTAAAAAGCCGTTGATGATACTAGCAACCGTACCAAGGGTGCTAGGTCCCGGCGAAACCATAAAAATACCCGTTACGGTTTTTGCCATGGAAAACAATATCAAAAACGTAAGTATCTCGCTGCAATCAAACCCTTTCCTGGAAGTGGTTGGCGGCAATTCGAAATCAGTTTCTTTTAGTCAAATTGGCGAAGAGATGGTTTACTTTGATGTGAAAGTGAAATCGAATGTTGGCATTGGCAAAGTGAATTTAATTGCAACTTCAGGCAGAGAAAAAGCTGATTACGAAGTGGAACTGGATATCAGAAATCCAAACCCTCCGGCAACACAAGTAAGTGAAATGACTTTGACCGGCGGGCAGCAATGGAAGACTACAGCCTCCCCTATTGGCGTGGCCGCAACAAGCACAGCAGTTTTGGAAATTTCTAGCGTACCAGCTATGAATTTGCAAAAGCGATTGAATTATCTAATTGAATATCCGCATGGATGTATAGAACAAACTACATCAGCTGTCTTCCCACAACTGGTATTAAATCAATTAACGGATTTAGATGATAATAAAAAAGCGCAGGTTGACAGGAATGTAAAATCTGGCATAGCCAGGCTGCAGAATTTTCAGCGGCCAGACGGTGGCTTTAGCTATTGGCCCGGTATGGCACAGAGCGACGAATGGGGCAGCAACTACGCCGGGCATTTTTTAGTGGAAGCACAAAACAATGGCTTTTTGGTGAGCGATTATATGTTGCAGCAATGGAAAAATTATCAGCGTGGCAGAGCAAACAGTTGGGCACCATCAACCACTAATTTTTATGGTGGCGATTTAACACAGGCCTACCGCTTGTACACTTTGGCATTGGCAAAAGCGCCGGAACTTGGTGCCATGAACCGTTTGAAAGAATTTAAATATATTTCAACCGAAGCAAAATGGCGATTGGCTGCTGCGTATAAACTTGCCGGGCAGGATAATACAGCCTTGGATCTTATCAGCGGTTTATCAACAAGCTTTGATGAGAGAACTTCCCCTGGTTCCACCTATGGCTCTTCATTAAGAGACCAGGCCATGGTTTTTGAAACGCTTACCCTGATGGGAAAAAGCAAAGCCAGCAAAGCTGCCGAGCTGTTACCAAGCATTGCCGCCAAATTAGCGCAGGATAATTGGTACAGTACACAAACCACGGCCTATGCATTAATAGCCATTGCAAAATATTGCGGTAAAAATCCATCAGGAGCAAAAATTATTGCCACCGGAACTGTTGACGGAAAAAATGTAGATATTAATTCTTCGTCAGCTGTAAAACAAATTCCAATTCTGTTTGCAAATGGCAGCAGCAATGTAACGATCACCAACAAAGGAAGTAACACATTGTATGTGCGTTTAATTACTCAGGGACAACCGCTGGCAGGCGACAGCATCAAAATAAATAACAACCCGGCTGTTTTAAATATGACTGTGAGTTATATTTCGCAAAACGGCGCTACTGTTGACATTGGCAACCTTGCACAAGGCACCGATTTTGTAGCGAAAGTTACGATTACGAATCCGGGCAGACGTGGCTATTATTCCGAAATGGCATTGAGCCAGATTTTCCCCAGCGGCTGGGAAATATTGAATGCCCGTATGTTTGATGGCGCAGGCGCTTTTAAATCTTCTTCATCAACTTACCAGGATATTCGTGATGACAGGGTGTACACATATTTCAACATCGGTGCCACTCAAACGTACACATATTATGTGCAGTTGAATGCTTCATACTTAGGCCGTTTCTTTTTACCAAGTACTTATTGTGAGGCGATGTATGATAACAGCATTACTGCAGGTGTGAATGGCCGATGGGTGGAAGTAGTAAAACCGTAATTAAATTGATTGCCACTAAGGCACAGAATAAACATTGATTACTTAGTGAATCTTTGTGACCTTCGTGCCTTAGTGGTTTTATTTTTTAAACCTTTGATTTATAAAATATCAAACATATCAGCAAGGATAAAAAATATCCGAACATCAACAAAAATAAGGTTGCTGGTACTGATAGGTTTGCTTATTTGGTTTTATTTTTCCCTTCCCTCAAAATTATTTCCTGCTCCAACATGCTATATAATTGAAGACAAAGACGGCAACCTATTAAATGCCACCATTGCAGCTGACGGACAATGGCGTTTTCCTTACAACAAAAATGTGCCGCAAAAATTTATAGACTGTATCACTACTTTTGAAGACAAACGTTTCTTCAAACATCCCGGTGTAGATCCAATAGCCATTGGCAGAGCCGTTGTAAAAAATGTAAAGAACAAAGGAGTAGTGCAGGGCGGCAGTACCATTACTATGCAAGTGATAAGGCTGGCAAAAAAAGACAACAAAAGAAATATCTGGAATAAATTAAAGGAAAGCATTTTAGCTGTGCGGCTTGAATTGAAGTATTGCAAAAAGAATATACTGGCGTTATACGCAAGCAATGCACCTTTCGGCAGTAATATTGTTGGATTGGATGCAGCAGCCTGGCGCTACTATGGTCGCAGTGCCGATAAATTGAGCTGGGGAGAAATGGCAACGCTAGCTGTTTTGCCAAACGCTCCTGCATTGGTTCATCCCGGTAAAAACAGAAATGTTTTATTGAAGAAAAGAAATTTATTACTGGACAATTTACAAGCCGATGGAAAAATAGACAATGCCAGCGCCGAACTGGCCAAGCTAGAACCCCTACCCGATGAGCCTTTGCGATTACCGCAGAATGCATCTCACTTATTGCAACGTTTTATTAAAGACAACAAAGTCTGGAAACAGGAAACAAAAATCAAAACAACCATTGATGGTAATTTACAGAAAAATATTTCCAGAATTGTTCAGCAGCATCAATCTATTTTAAAAGGAAATGGAATAAATAATGTTTGTGCTATTGTACTCGATGTAGAAACAGGAAACACGTTGGCGTACATTGGCAATATTAAAGATGCTTACGACAGAGAAATGGAAGCAGATGTAGATGTGATTGCAGCACCACGCAGTCCGGGCAGTGCACTAAAACCTATTTTATACGCTTCCATGTTAAGTGATGGATTAATCTTACCCAATTCAATTATTCCCGATATACCAACACAGATTGGCAGCTATGCACCAAAGAATTTCGATTTGAATTATGATGGTGCGGTTCCTGCCAACCGTGCTCTTTCCAGAAGCTTAAATATACCTGCAGTAAAAATGCTGCAGCAATATAAGTATCAACGCTTTTACGAAACATTACAGCAATGCGGCATCACCACACTAAATAACAATGCAGATTTTTATGGACTCAGTTTAATCCTCGGCGGTTGCGAAGTAACGCCCTGGGACCTTGCAGGAGTTTATGCATCTATGGCACGTACTTTAAATCATCAAACAAAAAATCATGGGAAATTAAATGGGAAAGATTTTCATCCCCCAAGATACCAACTACAAACCCCAAACAACAAACTACAAACTTCAATCATTCCCTTAGATGCCACCTCAATATACTTTGCCTTTCAGGCCATGCAGGATGTAATGCGCCCCGGCGAAGAAGGCCTCTGGCAGCAGTTTTCATCCTCCCAAAAAATTGCCTGGAAAACCGGCACTAGCTTTGGATTTAGAGACGGATGGGCCGTAGGTTTAACACCAAAAAATGTAGTGCTTGTATGGGTTGGTAATACGGATGGTGAAGGGCGACCTGGGCTGGTTGGTGTACAAACTGCGGCACCTATTTTGTTTGATATCTTCAGATTATTACCCAACGATAAATGGTTCGAAAAGCCCAAATACAATTTTTCTTTTGTATCAATATGCAGACAAAGTGGCTATCGTGCAAATATTGATTGCCCAAATGTAGATACCTTATTTTCTCCTCCTAATGGATTGAAAGTAGCTCAATGCCCCTATCATAAAATGATTCATTTGGATGCTACCGGAAATTTCCGGGTAACAGAAGCTTGCGAATCTCCATCAGCTATGCAGCATAAAAGCTGGTTCATCTTAACACCTGCTATGGAGTATTATTACAAGCAACGCAATATTGATTACATACCGCTTCCTCCCTTTAAACCCGGGTGCGACTTTGCCGAGACCGGAAAATTAATTGAGATTATCTATCCTCAGCCCGATGCAAAAATTTATGTTCCACTGGAGATTAATGGCGAAAGAGGTAAAACTGTTTTCACTGCTGCTCATAGAAGAGCTGGTGCTAAAATATTTTGGAGTATGGATGATGAGTTCATCGGTACCACACAAAATTTTCATCAGATAGGATTAAATCCTGCGCCTGGTAAGCATATCATTACTTTGGTTGATGAAAATGGAATCAGTGTTAGTAGGCAGTTTGAAATACTGGAAAAAGAGAAATAAATTTTCTTCGCAAAAGAACTTTTATGTAAAATTTTTTGGTCTTGCATCATGATAAAAAATTATTATGAAAGCGCAATTACCAAAACTTTTACTCTTGCTTGTCTGTATTATTGTTTCCCAAGCAAGTCATGCACAGCTCAATCAAAAAAAAATAGATACAAAAATTGAGAAGGCCATCGTCTTTTTAAATGGTGCACAAATAAACCGTGCAGGAAAAACATCCCTCAGTGCCGGCAATACTGAAATTGTATTCAGCGGCATTTCTCCTTATATCAACAGCCAGAGCATTCAGGTAAAGGGTGAGGGCAATTTCACTGTACTTTCTGTAGTTCACAAATTAAATTACCTGCAGGAACAGGCAAAGCAGGCAGATATTCAAAAAGTAGATGACCAGAAAGAACTGCTGCAGGATAAGATAAATATGGAAAACAACATGATGAGTATTTACCTGAATGAAGAAACATTGCTTTCAAAAAACCAGGGTATTGTAGCGCAGAATACAGGCTTAAAAATGAGCGATCTAAAAGAGGCTGCCGACTTTCACCGCTCACGTCTACTGGAATTAAAACAAAAAGAAACCCAAATTACTAAAACATTAAAACTGCTGAATGCCGAAATGGTTAAGCTAAACAAACAAAGGGATGAACTGAATAAACAGGCAAGTACTGCAACAAGCGAAGTTGTGGTAACCGTACAAAGCAAAGAAATAGCAAGTGCCGATTTTACTTTAACTTACTTTGTTGACAAGGCTGGCTGGTATCCAACTTATGACATCAGGGTAACTGATATTCTTCATCCAATTACCATGGCATATAAAGCAAACGTATATCAATCATCGGGCGAAGATTGGAAAGATGTGAAATTAACGCTGTCGACCGCCAACCCAAAGCAAAATGGTGAAAAACCCGAATTAACAGCATGGTATCTTCGCTACTTTACGCCACAAAATTATGGACTGAGCGGAAAAGTTAATGGATTCAATCCAAATATTAGATATGTCAGCGGAAGAATAACTGACCAAAACGGTAACCCGGTTTCATTTGCCAGCATTAAGATTAAAGGAACAAACACGGGCCTTTCCGCAGATGCCAATGGGTTTTATAAAGTGTCTATTCCTGTAAATGTCTCAACTTTAGATTTTTCAGCTGCTGGTTTTCGAGCTAGGGAGTTATTTGTTTCCAATAGTATCATGAATATAGTTCTAGAAAACGGTGGTTCGGAACTAAGAGAAGTAATTGTAACGTCTGCATATGGCACTAAGCGCTCTGCAAGAAGTGGCGCTGAAAACATGACAGAACAAAGTATTCCGCTTACCATCTCAGAAAAAGAAAACAGTACCAGTTTTACTTTTGATATAGAAACACCATACACAGTACTTAACGACGGCAAAACTTTTACAGTTGAAATGAAAACAATGGAAGTGCAGGCCCAGTATGAATATTATTGTGTTCCTAAGCTTGATCCGGATGTCTTTCTTACCGCTAAAATAACCGATTGGAACGACCTTAATCTATTGGAAGGTGAAAGTAATTTATTCTTTGAGGGCACGTTTTTAGGCAAAGCCATGATTAATCCTAAAACTGCTGGTGATACTTTAAGCATTTCACTTGGCAGGGATAAAAATATTTCGGTAAAAAGAACTAATGTAAAAGAATACAGCAAAAAACAGTTCCTCGGCAGTAACAAAATTGATTACCGCACTTTTGAAATAAGCTTGCGTAACAATAAAAAGCAAACAATAAATTTAATTATCGAAGATCAGTTTCCGATAAGTACAATGAAAGAAGTAGAAGTAGATAAGATAGAAAATAAAGAAGCCGAACTTGATATTGAAACCGGAAAAATAAAATGGATTGTACAATTAGATGCTGGTAAGGAAAAGAAAGTTTCTTTTAAATACGCTGTTAAATACCCAAAAAACAACAGTATTGTGTTAGAGTAATAATATTAAAGCAGGCATCATGAATAAAACTAAGGAGTCTATATCAAAAAACTTCTTACTTTTAAAGCTAAAGCTTTAATTATGCCAATACGTATGGAAGATGATCCAACGGATCAACAAGACTTTGACGATAGTAAAACTTCAGGTGGTGGTGGACGCGGAGGTGGAGGCGGCGGTGGACTGTTAAGTCTGTTGCCCTTGATATTCACCTTATTCAAAGGTGGTGGTGGCGGTAAAAAAATATTATTGCTCCTTATTGCTGGAGCGGCAGCTTACTTTTTCTTTTTTAGAAATGGCTCGGGCGGTTCTGATATAGTAAAAAATCTTTTTTCGCAGAGCGGATATAGTTTTAATCCTGAACAATTTAAAAAGGCAAGCGTTTACGAAGGTCTTTCCGATGACAATACAAAAAACCCATTACCCGAAGCTGTATCACTATTGCGTTTTGCACCAGACCGTAAAAACCAAGGCCAGCAAGGATCTTGTGTGGCATGGAGCAGCACATACGCTGCCAGAACAATTGTAGAAGCTGCCTCAACGGGGCAAACAGGAAACAGCACAGCTTACAGCCCAGCATTTGTTTATAACCAAATTGGTTTGGAAGGTTGCCAGGGCGCCTACATTCAAAATGCCATGGAGCTCATGCAGAAAAAAGGTGTGGTTTCGTACAGTGATTTTCCATATAGCGACCAGGATTGCAGCAGACAGCCCAATTCAGTATTGGAAAATAAAGCAGCCCAAAATCGCATGCATGGTTTTACCCGTTTAACCGAAGGAGAAAGTACACAGGGAATTAATGTACGTGCAGTAAAAGAACATCTGGCAAAAGATGCGCCGGTGGTTATTGGTATGATGGTGGGCGGCAGTTTTATGCAGAATATGATGGGCAAAGAGCTATGGACCCCAACCAATGAAGATCGCAGCCAGATGGGCTTTGGCGGACATGCCATGTGTGTAATTGGTTACGACGACCGCAAACAGGCTGTCCAAATTATGAACAGCTGGGGCCCCGAATGGGGAGTGAACGGTGTTGCCTGGGTTCGTTATGCCGACTTTAAAGAATTTACCCGTGAAGCCTATGGGATTGATCCCATGCCTAAGCGTGGGGCCGCAGTAAATGTTGCATTTGAAGCCGCCATCGGTTTAGTTAAAACCGATGATAAACAATACATTCCTTTAAAACTAAAAGGCGGCAATATTTTTGAAACGATAAGCACGGTTGCCCCCGGCACCAAATTCAAAATGGAAATAAAAAACTCAACAGAATGTTATACTTATATTTTTGGACAGGAAACCGATGGAACCAGCTACACTTTATTTCCTTACCCGAGTAAAGAAGATGCAACCAAAACTTCCTTTTCGCCATTTTGTGGTATTACCGGTTACCGACTGTTTCCACGTGGTAAAAATTTAGTGCCCGATAAAGTTGGTAATAAAGATGTGTTTGCCATTGTTATAACCAAACAAGCTTTAGATTGGTTCGCTATTAACAAAGCTATTACAGCCAGCACACAAACTGGTTATGCTGCTAAAGTTGCAGATGCTTTAAAGACAAATGCTGTATCAGGAGTGAGTTTCGCCGCAGGCAGCGGAGGTATCATTAATTTCAGGACAAATAATACGCAGCAGAATGCAGTACTTTGCGTTGTAGAAGTGAATAAATAAATTATTAAATGAATAATGCCGCAAATTTTTTAAAGACGATAAAACATCCTGTTAAATTTCGGCTGTTTTTATTATCAAAATTACCTGCCGCTTTTTTTTCGGGTGTAAGGGTTGTTGATGCAGATGAAAAAAAATGTTCAGTAAAAATTCCGTACAAATGGTTTAGCACCAATCCTTTTAAGAGTACTTATTTTGCCTGCCTTAGTATGGCTGCCGAAATGAGTACCGGTGTACTGGCGCTGGCACATATTTATAAAAGACAACCGGCCGTAAGCATGCTGGTTTCAAAAGTAGAAGGCAGTTTTTTAAAAAAAGCAACCGGCATTACCGTTTTTACCTGCGAAGATGGTTTAGTCATCAAACAAACCATTGAAGATGCCATCATGAGCGGCGAAGGAAGAATCGTTACTGCTAAATCTTATGGCCGTAATAACGCAAATGAAATTGTAGCCGAATTTTCCATTACCTGGAGCTTTAAAGTTAAATCTAATTAATACTGATATAAGCTCGTTATCCCCGTATTTGCTTAATTTGCACCTCCCTGAGTGTATTATTAATACACTTCAGAAATTAAAACTAACCATCGTTGATTTCGAAAACTCAGCTATCAATAAAATAAAAACAAATCCTAATCCTCCATTTGGGGTTAGTGTTAAATAACTTATGGCAAAAGACTTGCGCAAACAGGAAGCATTAGATTATCATTCCAAAGGTCGTCCTGGAAAAATAGAAGTAATACCAACTAAAGAAGCTAAAACACAAAGAGACCTTTCACTGGCCTATTCTCCAGGCGTGGCAGAACCCTGCTTGGAAATTGCAGCCAATCCCGAAGATGTTTATAAATATACCGCTAAAGGAAATTTAGTGGGTGTTATCAGCAATGGTACCGCCGTACTTGGTTTGGGCAATATTGGCCCCGAAGCCAGCAAACCGGTAATGGAAGGTAAGGGAGTCCTCTTCAAAATTTTTGCAGATATTGATGTGTTTGATATTGAGATAAACGAAACTGACCCCGAAAAATTTGTACAGATTGTTCAGGCACTGGAACCAACATTTGGTGGTATCAACCTAGAGGATATTAAAGCACCTGAATGTTTTTATATTGAACAAGAACTGAAGAAGCGCTGCAAGATTCCCATCATGCACGACGATCAACATGGCACGGCCATCATTAGCGCAGCGGCATTGTTAAATGCCCTTATTCTACAAAAGAAAAAAATTGAGAAAGTAAAATTTGTGGTAAATGGTGCCGGTGCGGCAGCTATGGCCTGTATCAAATTATATGAATCGCTGGGTGCAAAGCACAGCAACTTTATGGTATTTGACCGCAAAGGAATTTTATATAAAGGGCGGGAAGATGTTGAAGACATAAAGAAAGATTTTTGTGTTGATGCCAAATACAAAGATTATGATCTTAAAAAAGCTTTTAAAGATGCTGATGTTTTCATTGGTTTGAGTGTTGGCAACGTGGTAACAACCGAGATGGTAAAAAGCATGGCAAAACATCCAATCGTTTTCGCCATGGCTAACCCCGACTCAGAGATTAATTATGACACCGCTGTTGCAGCCCGTAAAGATATCATTATGGCCACAGGCCGAAGTGATTATCCCAATCAGGTAAATAATGTGTTGGGCTTTCCATACATCTTCCGCGGGGCATTGGATGTACGTGCTACCCAAATAAACGAGGCCATGAAATTGGCCGCAGTAAAGGCTTTGGCTGAACTTGCTAAAGCTCCAGTACCAGATATCGTAAATCTGGCATATAACGAAAAAACCATTGTTTTTGGCCCCAACTATATCATTCCAAAACCGTTGGACCCCCGTTTAATTACCACAGTTGCACCAGCAGTTGCTAAAGCAGCTATGGAAAGTGGTGTTGCCAAATATCCAATTACCGACTGGGATGGATATGTTGAAAATCTGAACAACCGTTTAGGACTTGATAATCAATTAAGCCGTGTAATCAGTAGTAAAGCACGTAAAGATCCAAAGCGAATTGTTTTTGCTGATGCAGAAAATATTAAGATATTAAAAGTGGCGCAACTGGCCATGGAAGAAGGTGTTGCCTATCCAATTTTATTAGGCAAGGAAGATAGGATTAGAAAAATTGCTGAAGAAAACGGAATTGACCTGGAGGGAATGCCAATCATGAACCCTAAAGATGATAAGAACGAAGAACTGCGCAAAAAATATGGCGATATGTTCTTTGAAAAAAGGCATCGCAAGGGTATAAACAAATACGAGAGTTACAAAGCGATGAAGGATCGCAATCATTTTGGTTGTATGCTGATTGAAAATGGCGAAGCAGATTGTATGATCAGCGGATTAAGTCGCAGTTACCCTGATACCATCAGGCCGGCACTGCAGATTATTGGCACCGAGCCAGGTGTTAAAAAGATTGCGGGCATGTATATCATGTTTACTAAAAAAGGACCGCTTTTTTTAGCCGATACCACCGTTAATTTTAACCCTACTGCCGAAGAATTGGCCGAGATAACTTTACTGGTTGCTAAAGAAGTAAAAAACTTTAACATCAAACCACGTATTGCCATGCTCTCCTATTCAAACTTTGGTAGCAGCGATTCGCCGGAGGCAAACCTGGTACGCAGGGCAAGAGAAATCGTTAAAGAAAAAGACCCCTCATTAACCTGTGATGGTGATGTACAGGGTATTCTGGCATTTAACAAAGAAATTTTAAAAGAAAACTATCCGTTTACCGAGTTGTTGGATGGAGAAGTGAATGTACTCATCTTCCCTAATCTGGCGGCAGGTAATATTGCCTATAATTTATTGCAGGAAGTTGCCGGTACCGATTCTATCGGCCCTATTTTACTAGGTTTAAACAAACCGGTTCATGTACTGCAATTAGGAAGTTCGATTCGCTCCATTTTTAATATGGTACTTATTGCGGTGGTTGATGCACAAACCAGTTGCAAAACCGATACCAAAGCAGTTGTAAGCAAAAGTAAGTGGTGGAAACGTAAAAAGAATATTGCGCAGGAAATGTAATTTTCAATGTATGATGTGGGATGTATGACTACATCAGCAACTTAAATTATCATACATTCGTACAACGAACTTCGAATATAAAACATAAATTAATTAATGCTTTTTTTTAACCATTTTGGCCGTTACCTGTTGATGCTGAAGGGTATGTTTACCCGGCCCGAAAACATGCGCATGTACTGGAAAGAACTCATGCACCAGTGTGTTGAGATTGGTATCGGTTCTTTGGGTATTGTAATTATCATTTCTGTTTTTATGGGTGCGGTAAGTGCGGTTCAAACTTCTTATCAGTTAGTAAGTCCGCTCATTCCTGCAACAACCATTGCGCAAATTGTTAGAGATACCGTTATTCTCGAATTTGCTCCCACCGTTGTTTGTATTGTATTAGCCGGTGTAATTGGCAGCAAGATAGCCAGCGAACTTGGTAACATGCGGGTAAGTGAGCAAATTGATGCGTTGGAAATTATGGGTATCAATACCAAGTCGTATTTAATAATGCCAAAAATTGTAGCCTGCCTGCTTACCATTCCTATGTTGGTTGTTCTGTCGATGGTTTTAGGAATTCTAGGTGGAAGATTGGCAGGTGTTGCAACGGGTATTATTTCGGCAGATACCTATGACATGGGATTGCTCATGAATTTTTTACCCTACAATGTATTTTTTGCTTTAGTGAAAGCTTACACGTTTGCCTTTATCATCAGTACCATTCCTTCTTATTATGGTTACTATGTTAAAGGTGGCGCTTTGGAAATTGGCCGCAGCAGTACTAAGAGTGTGGTGGTAAGTTGTGTTATGATTCTATTTGCGGATTATATTTTAGCAGCGCTGCTTTTAGACAAATAATAGTTTTGAATATTAATGATTGAGTTTAAAAACATAAAGAAAAGCTTCGGCGATAAAGTTGTTCTGGACGACGTTAGCCATGTTATGGAAACAGGCAAGGCCAATTTAATTATTGGGCAAAGCGGCAGTGGTAAAACGGTGTTGCAAAAATGTTTGGTAGGATTGTTTGAACCCAACGAAGGTGAAATCGTTTATGACGGTGTGAGTTTCACCGATATGAGTGTTGAAGAACGCAAAGAACTTCGCCAGCAAATAGGTATGTTATTCCAGGGTTCTGCGCTGTTCGATAGTATGACAGTGGAGCAAAATATCATGTTCCCGATTGACATGTTTGCCAATAAACCATTTGGTGAAAAACTGAAACGGGTTAATGAGGTTTTGGAAAGGGTTAATCTGGAGGGAATTAATAAAAAATTTCCCGCAGAACTAAGCGGTGGTATGAAAAAAAGAGTTGGCATTGCCCGTGCAGTTGTGCTAAATCCCAAATATTTATTTTGTGATGAACCCAACTCGGGCCTTGATCCGCAGACTTCGATGGTAATTGATCAACTGATACTTGAGCTAACCCGTGAATTTAATATGACCACCGTAATTAACACCCACGATATGAACAGCGTAATGGAAATGGGTGAAAATATCATCTACCTCTTTGAAGGAAAAAAAGAATGGACCGGTAATAAAAAAGACATCATCTTCTCTAAAAACCAACGACTGAATGAATTTATTTTTGCTTCAGAATTTTTGCAAGCGGCGAAAGAAATGAGGGTGATGGAGGCAGCAGGAAAAATAAATGGCGACGGAGAAATAATTGAACCGAAAAAATAAAGAGATTATTTTTTAAGAAGCCCAATCAGGGAACTGAATTTGAACCGAGCGTCGCCACTTCTATCCAATAAAGGACCAAATGCTTGTAACCAAAAATCCTCCCAAACAATCCCCTATCTCCCTTATCTTTGCGGCAATTACTAATTTAAATTACACCTAAACTATGTCTGTTTTAGTTAATAAAGATTCCAAAATAATTGTGCAGGGTTTTACGGGTACCGAAGGTACTTTTCATGCCACACAAATGATTGAATATGGCACCAAAGTAGTTGGTGGCGTAACACCCGGTAAAGGTGGCACCACACATTTAGACAAACCTGTTTTCAATACCGTGGCAGATGCAGTTAAAAATACTGGCGCCAATGTGAGTATTATATTTGTACCTCCGGCTTTTGCAGCCGATGCTATTATGGAGGCTGCCGATGCAGGTATAGCATTGGTGGTTTGTATCACCGAAGGAATTCCAGTGCAAGATATGGTGAAAGTGAAAAATTATTTAGAAAGTAAAAACACCAGACTTATTGGGCCAAACTGCCCCGGTGTTATCACTGCTGATGAATGTAAAGTGGGCATTATGCCCGGTTTTATTTTTAAGACAGGCAGAATCGGTATCGTTTCAAAATCGGGAACGCTTACTTACGAAGCTGCCGACCAAGTGGCCAAAGCTGGCTTGGGTATTTCAACTGCCATTGGTATTGGTGGCGACCCTATTATTGGCACTACAACCAAAGAAGCTATTGAATTATTTATGAACGACCCCGAAACCGATGCCATTGTAATGATTGGTGAAATTGGCGGTAGTATGGAAGCAGAAGCGGCTAATTACATTAAATCTACCGGTAATAAAAAACCGGTCGTTGGTTTTATTGCCGGACAAACAGCGCCTCCGGGCCGCCGTATGGGCCATGCTGGTGCTATTGTTGGTGGTGCCGATGATACCGCAGAAGCAAAAATGAAAATTATGGGTGAGTGCGGTATTCATGTAGTGGCTAGCCCAGCCGATATTGGAAAGACCATGGCTGAAGTAATGAAGAAATAAATTACTTGAAATAGATTTTATTGAAGCTCGGCTTTATGCCGGGCTTTTTATTTTAATGCCGAAAAGATGGTAAGTCGCAACGTTTTTCATTTCCGCCTTCCCATTTTCCTGGCCAAAAAAAGAACCGGAGCTCTCACTTCGGCCCTAAAGTATAGCCATGTAAACAAATTTGAATGTTGCATTTTGCCATGCTTCAAACTGTCAACATAATTAAACCAATTTACGTGCTGAAGGTTTAATATTCCTGATTAACAAAATGTTAATGAATTTTATTAAAACTGTTTATGCAAAACATGTTTTAAATCCATCTACATTTAAAATGCTATATTATTCATTGGATACAACCACAGCTTAACAATTTGTATCTTGTAATTAAATTTTTCAATATGTTTTTAAAGAAGTTTTTTTTACTTTTTATTTTGATAACGGGTATATCATTAATTAGTGCGGCACAAACCGGAAGGGATTACGAATCAAATTGGAAGAAAGTAGAAGCACTGGAAAAAAAGGGGCTCACCAAATCGGCTTTGGAAGAAGTGTTGGTTATTTACAACCTAGCTATTAAAGCCGGCAACGATGCCCAGCAGATAAAAGCCAGCATGTATCAAATAAAATACCGCAACATGGTAGAGGAAGATAGCCATGAGAATAATATTTTCTTTGTAGATACCTTAATTGCCAAAGCAAAAGGCCCAGCAAAAAATATACTGCAAAGTATGCATGCCGAAATGTTTTGGCAATACCTGCAAAACAACCGCTGGAAATTTTACAACCGAACCAAACTGGCCGAAGAAAAAAGCAAAGACATAACTACCTGGAGTATCGACAAGTTGTATTCAACTATCGCAAAACTGTACAAGGCATCTTTACAAAACGATATCCTCCTAAAAAATACAAAACTCGATGGCCTTGATGCCATCATCATTAAAGGAGAAAACACCCGGCAACTCCGCCCTACCCTGTATGATTTTATCGCACACCGTGCATTGGAGTTTTTTATGAATACCGAAAGCGATATCACCAAACCTGCTTACCAATTTAAAATTGACAGTGATAAAGCCTTTGCACCCGTTAAAGAATTTGTTATCGCATCCTTTAAAACAAAAGATAGTGCATCGTTACAACACAGCGCCCTGCTACTATTGCAGAATATTTTAAAATTTCATATTGCTGATACCAACCCCGATGCGTTGATTGATGCGGACCTGATACGTTTGAATTTTGTAAACAGCGTTTCGGTATCGGCAGGCAAAGAAAAATTGTATGAAGATGCTTTGCTCGACATAGAAAAATCTTATGCCAATAACCCGGCCATTGCACAAGCCATGTTTTTGCGTGGCAGTATTTATCAGCAACGTGGCGCTGGGTATGAGCCTTTTACCAAAACAGCCAATCAATACGAATTAAAAAGAGCTAAAGAATTATTTGAACAGGCTTATGCCAGATTTCCCAAATCGGAAGGCGGCATCAATGCAAAAAATGCTTCTAGGCAAATTGAGCAGCCTTTTTTAAATCTGGAGACAGAAAAAGTGAATGTGCCGCAACAGCCTTTTCGCACATTGGTAACGTACACAAACGTTAAAACACTTTACCTGCGGGTTATTAAAACCAACAGAACCGAAATAAAAAGCTTCGACCGCAGGGAGTATGAAAAAAGTTGGAAGGCTTATACCGAACTAAAACCTATTAAAAGCTGGAGCATTAATCTGCCGGATTTGCAAGATTACCAGCAGCACGCTGCCGAAATAAAAATTGATGGTCTGGAGAACGGCACTTATTTTATCTTGGCCAGCATCGACCCTAATTTTTCACTCACAAAAAATATTATTGCCAAGCAATTGACTTACGTAAGCAACATCAGCTACGTACACACCAATACCAACGATTATTATGTACTTAACAGAGATAACGGCCAACCGCTTGCCAATGCTCAAATTCAACTGTGGGAATCGAAATATGATTACCGCACCAGCAATACCGTGGAAACAAAACTGGAAAAATATACCAGTGATAAAAACGGTTATTTTAAAATAAAAGACAGCAAAGATTACCGCAATTTTGTGCTGCAGGTTACCCACGGCTCCGACGAATTGTTTATGGATGACAACAATTATTCCTACAATTACAATAGCTACTCACCAGATATTGAAACACGTACTTTTCTTTTTACCGACCGCTCTATTTATCGGCCCGGACAAACACTTTATTTTAAAGGCATTGTTATTTCAAAAGAAAAAGACATTTTAAAAAGCGGCGTCGTTCCTAATTTTAACACAAAGCTTTTATTGAAAGATGCCAATGGTCAAAAATCGGCGGAGGTTAGCGTTACAACCAATGAGTTCGGTAGTTACAAAGGTAGCTTCCGCTTGCCCGAGGGTGTGATGAATGGAAATTTTAGTCTTTATGACAGCGCTACCAAAGCTTCTTATACTTTTAGTGTAGAAGAATATAAGCGCCCTAAGTTTTTTGCTGAGATACAAAAACCAAAAGGCACTTACAAAATTAATGATAGCATTGAAGTAATCGGCACAGCAAAAGCGTATGCAGGCAATAATATCGATGGGGCCAAAGTAAGCTACCGCGTTGTACGAAAGGTTCGCTACCCAATCTGGTGGGGTTGGGGCCGTTACCGGCCATCATACAGCAGCGAAGAAATGGAAATTACCAACGGTATTACCATAACCGATACCAAGGGAGAGTTTAAAATAACATTCAAAGCCATACCCGACGAATCAGTTGACAAAAAAGACCAGCCGACATTTTATTACGAAGTAAGCGCTGATATAACCGACATCAATGGAGAAACCCGCAGTGGCAATACTTCGGTGGCGGTTGCTTACCAGGCATTGCAACTCAACATTAATATGCCGGAGAGTTTACCTGCCGACAGTTTGAAAAACCTAAACATCAGCAGCACCAACCTCAATGATATTTTTGAAAAGGCAAACGTACATGTTACCATTACCAAAGTACAATCACCCACAAAAATTTTCAGAGAAAGATTTTGGGCAATGCCCGACCAGTTCACCATGAGCCAGAATGAATACTATGGTTATTTCCCTTACGATTTGTACAAAGACGAACTTCAAAAATCAATCTGGCCTTTAGGTGAACAATTATTTAACAAGGCTGATAGCAGCAAAGAAAATAATCAATATTCAATATCAAATATTAAATATTCACCGGGTTGGTATAAGATTGTAGCCACAACAAAAGATAAATACGGCGAATTGGTTAGAGCTGAAAAGTTTATTCAATTAACCGGTAATACCGCAACAGAAAAAATTTACGATGCAGTAAAAGTTGATGTAACCAAAGGAAGCGCCGAACCTGGAGAACAAATCAGTTACAATATAAAAACCGGCTTCGAAAAAATATGGCTGATACATACGTTGAGCAAGATGGATAAATCAGTTTATACAGATTTTTATGAAATAAGTAAATCTGCGAAATCATTTCAATCTGCAGTATCTGCGGTTGATAGAGGAGGTATGGCCATGAGCTACGCTTTTGTACAGCACAATCGGGTGTACAATGGTTACCAGAGTTTCAGCATCCCTTGGAGCAACAAAGATTTAAGTATCAGTTACGAAACCTTCCGTGATAAATTACTCCCCGGCGCCGAAGAAAAATGGAAAGTAAAAATTACCGGAAACAAAGGAGAAAAAATTACTGCCGAAATGCTGGCTGGTATGTATGATGCAAGTCTGGACCAGTTTAAACCACACAACTGGTACAGGCCCAATATTTGGCCGGGCTTGTATAATACTATTACCTGGGCTGCCAATGGTTTTGCAGGCGTTAACTCAGAAGAGTTTAATAAACAGGATTATCAATACATAGGAGGAATAACCAAAACCTACGACAGGCTTTTGAATTCTTTCGCAGATTATAATTATTACCGCTCAGATGCAATTCGACTAAGGGGGGAGGCATCCCTACCAGCGCCGCCGCCAGAATCAGGGGTTTTAAATGAAGTAGTCGTGGCAAGTGCATACGGTACGAAAAAAACAGCAAGGAGCACCGCCAGCAATAGCGCATCTGCTGCTGCTGATTCTGCAGTAATTACACCTGAGCCTTTAAAGTCGCATGTTACTGTTCAAGTCCGCAAAAATTTCAACGAAACTGCTTTCTTCTTTCCTGATTTAAAAACAGATTCGGATGGCAATATAGAATTTAGTTTTACCATGCCTGAAGCTCTTACACAATGGAAACTTATGACGCTGGCGCATACCAAAGATGCCGCAAGTGGTTACACACAAAATACAGTTGTAACGCAAAAGCCATTAATGGTACAACCCAATGCGCCCAGGTTTATGAGAGAGGGTGATAAAATGGAGTTCAGTGCAAAAATTGTAAACCTTAGTGAGAAAGAAGTTACCGGCATTGCCACATTGGAATTGCTGGATGCCGCTACCAATAAACCTGTTGACGGCTGGTTCATGAACGTTTTTCCCAATCAGTATTTTACGGTTGCTGCAGGACAAAGCGAAGCGGTAAAATTCCCGATGCAGATTCCTTTCAACTTCAATTCGGCGATGAGTTATAGAATTGTTGCAAAGGCTGGAGAATATAGTGACGGAGAAGAAATGGCTATTCCTATTTTAACCAACCGAATGCTGGTGACCGAAAGTATGCCTATCAATCTTCGTAACACAACAACAAAAACTTTTAAGTTTGATAACCTGCTGAACAGCGGCAACAGCACAACCATAAAAAATCATGCGCTGAGTGTGGAGTACAGTAGTAATCCCGCCTGGTACGCAGTACAGGCTTTGCCTTACTTAATGGAATATCCTTACGAATGTGCGGAACAAACTTTCAACCGCTATTACGCAAATACACTGGCATCGTATATCAGCAATGCATCACCAAAAATTAAGGCAGTATTTGAGCAATGGAAAAATGTTGATACGTCTGCGTTACTTAGCAATCTTCAAAAAAATGAAGAACTAAAATCGGTACTGTTACAGGAAACACCCTGGGTGCTGCATGCACAAAACGAAAATCAGCAGAAGAAAAATATTGCATTGCTGTTTGATATGGTACGCATGAGCAAGGAGCAGCAAACTGCTTTTAATAAACTGAAAGAAATGCAGAGCAGTAACGGTGGCTTTGTTTGGTTTAAAGGCGGTAGAGACGACCGGTACATGACTCAGTATATTACTACCGGCATCGGGCATTTACGCAAACTAAATGCACTGGATAAAGATAATTATGGAAACATTAAAACAATTATCGACAAAGCCATTCCTTATCTTGATAAAACAATCAAAGAAGATTACGATAATCTGATAAGGTATAAAACAAAATTAAACCAGAACAACCTGAGCAGTATTCAAATTCAATATTTGTACATGCGCAGTTTTTTCAGCGAATATAAAATTGCGGCGGCGTCGCAAACAGCGTATAATTATTATCAAGGTCAGGCAAAAAAATACTGGCTCAGCAACAGCAAGTATATGCAAGCCATGATTGCACTGGCATTGCACCGAAGCAATGATGCTGTTACACCAAAAGCCATCATCAAATCGTTAAAAGAAAATGCCATCGTTAAAGAAGAAATGGGCATGTATTGGAAAGAATGGACCACTGGCGGTTATTACTGGCATCAGGCTCCTATCGAAAGTCAGGCGATGATGATTGAGGCGTTTATGGATATTGATAAAAACAACAACACGGTTGATGATTTAAAAACCTGGTTGCTTAAACAAAAGCAAACTCAAAACTGGAAAACAACTAAAGCCACCGCCGAAGCGTGCTATGCTTTACTACTTAGCCCCCCCGCCCCCCAAGGGGGGAATCAAAGACTCTGGGGAGATGAGCAGACTACGGTTTCAATACAGTTGGGCAATACAATTATTAATAGTGTTGATGAAAAAACGGAAGCGGGTACGGGCTACTTTAAAAAGAAAATTGATGCAGAGAAAATAAACCCACAAATGGGCAATATTAAAGTCTCTATAAATTCAGCCGAGTCTAAAAGTCCCCTCTTGGGGGGTGGGGGGGCTTGGGGCTCTGTGTACTGGCAATACTTTGAAGACCTCGACAAAATAATCCCGATAGCTATCGGGACTGAAACACCTCTAAAGTTGGTGAAAAAATTATTCATTGAAAAGAATTCAGATAAGGGTCCTGTACTTGTTGCATTGGCAGATGGTGCACAGCTTAATGTTGGCGATAAAGTAAAAGTGCGTATCGAACTTAAAGTTGACCGCGACATGGAATACGTACACATGAAAGACATGCGTGCCGCTTGTATGGAGCCAACTAATGTAATCAGTCAATACAAATACCAGGGCGGCCTAGGTTATTACGAAAGCACCAAAGATGCCAGCACCAACTTTTTCTTTGGTTGGCTGGCCCGTGGCAGTTATGTTTTTGAGTATCCTATGTTTGTTACACATGCTGGTAATTTTAGCAATGGTATTACCAGCATACAATGTATGTATGCACCGGAGTTTACGAGCCATAGTGAAGGTATAAGGGTTAATGTAGAATAATGAATGAAAGCTTACAATAAAAAACGCCCAGCTAAATAGCCGGGCGTTTTTTATTATTTATTTTCTAGCGGCACCTTATCAATAAATTATTTCCGACGTCAGTTACATCTACAATCTGCGTAGCTCCGGGAAATCCTCCAAAACTATGTACATAAGTCATCAACCCGGTTGTAAGGGCATCAGCTATTTCATTCCTTGTTTCATCGGCCTGTAATACCTGTGCCAGCATAAACCTGCTGTTGAAAAATGCATTCATTAGCGGGTCTTTGAATGCCTCTGTACACAAGGCAGACAGGACACCGCAATCAGCACCATAATTATATCCAAACTCAACCTGTATATCAAATACATCGTATGATAACTTGCCTGCTGTTGCAAACGGCCTCACATCAATCGTTATTTTCAGATCGTTCAATTGCACAGTAGGAGTACCAAACATGCAGCCCACATCATTCACACATTCGCCCCTTAGTTCGGCGTTATCGCTTTCCCAGTTTACGGTGAGGCGAATGTATTGATTGTTGGCGGCAGCCGTTACACTTTGCAGGTTGATATCATTGTAATAATAACGACGGGGAGCAATAACTATCTCCTGCAATTGTTCGAAGAATATTTTATCTCTTCGGATAGCATCAGGAAACTTTATCCATGAATCATGCGCCAAGAACCAGGAATCGCCATGACGGGGACCATACGTATTTAATCTTCCCGTTGTTCCTCTTAATGTGCTCGACAATACTCCGGTAAGTATTCTTTTAGGAATACTTACCTCCCTTACATCTGCCGGTAATGGCTCCAGGTCTACTACCATACCATTGAAAATAACTGAAACATAAGAGTCATCTTCTGTGTTATTACCAATATCCAGGCCGCCAGTATCGCCATTCACCATCAGGTGCGAAACCACACCTCCTCTTGTTACATTCACCCGGTTCATACCACCCTTGGGCAATTTATAATCAATATGAGAAGTTGTAGCAGCAGGAGTGATAATTGCCCTAATCTGTTTACCTGCTGGAGCATTATAGATGAGGCGGGTCTCATCAATACTTGCTTGACTATGGTCTCCTTCAGTTTCTTCAAGGCGTAAATTAATGAATGCAACCAGTTGTGATTTTCCCTCAGAAATAACTACCCTTACATCGCCGGTCACTCTTGGCCCATGGCCGTTAAATTCCCTATCTCCCCCCGCCAGGCGAGGAAAAATACGTGCAGGGTTTACAGGTGCTATCAGCGTTCTTTGTGAGAATGAAATAAATGTCCCACTCAGAAAAATAATAATTACAAGTAACTTTTTCATTTTAAATTGATTTTATTAAAAAAGAATTTTTATTATCAACTGTTCAACAGATCTTACATTTTATCAATGAAGCAGCCTAAATATCATCGGTTATAAATACCCCTTCCGTTATATGCACTTTATTTCCGTCTTTATCTTCTAACACACCTTCAAAAGTTCCGGAGAGCATCTTTATAGTGTATTTGTCTTTAACATTGGTTATTTTGATATCAAGGTAGTCATCTCCCAATACACTTTTTGTCCAATAGGTTTTATCACCGATGGTAAAATTGACTGTGCCTTTACTATCATTGTCAAGTTTATAGGATTTCTCACCTTCTTTATAACCCATCTGCCAACTTACAAGTAATCCTTCTCCCCTAGCCATCATCATCGCTAGTGGAATACTGTTTGCACTCCAACACTTGGTATGCTCCGGATCTGTTTGGTATAAAACACCATCAAGTTTAAAAGAAACCGACCCCTTGCCTTTTGTTAAGTCGTGGTTTGGCGATCGTTTTACAGGATTGGTACTATTGTCTTCTTTTGCCGATGCTGCCTTGTCTTTTGTTGACTGTCCATTACAGGAAATGAAAAACACAGTGCATAAAATAAAAAGGAATCGGGAAAATGTTGTAGCGCTATTCATGATTACTATTTTAAAAACTTCAAAATCTGGTTTTTAGCTATTTTATTTTTTCTGCGTGGTTATCTTCACCCATATTTTATGGGTATCATCGGTGCCCTGAAAAATTGCGAAGGGAATTACAAAATCCTGGAGATGCATATCCCTTCTTGATAAAGCCGGGTCAGTATTTGTCTCAATAATCTCACTTATTTTTCCATTAACATCTAATGTGAATGCTGATTCTTTCTCAGCTTCCATTCTAAGGCAATCGTAGGTTGCAAAATCATTATCCTTATGTCGTGTGCCCAGGTTTGTTTTTACAACCAGCATGACCTTCTTCTGCTGCAGGAGTACTTCAGGTATATTATAAGTCACTTTACCCATTTCATTATTTTCTGCAAAAGACATGTTACCCTGCAGATTAACGCCAACCGGCGGGGGCGATTGAAAATTGTGTTGATTAAATAAAAATTCAGGCATATTATTATAAGATGCCAATTGGGTTTTCATTTCGTTGTCACTACCAAGTTCCCATAGTTCGGTTTGTATAGTTCCAAATACCCGCTTGCAATCACCATTATCAGGGTGTGTACGGGTAGCCTCGGAAATGGCGATATAATTCAGCTTAACATCAACCAATACCTTTTTACCTGTCGCATTAGATGTTGCCACATTCAGTTTTTCAAATTGCCATATTTTATCCTGGGCCCCATCGTTGCCCCACTGCACCAATAAAGCTCCATTTTCTTTTCCCCCACCTTCTACACCCATGTACAGGCCCGAGTTCAAATTCTTTAATCTAAAACCAGTACTGGTTTTTTCAAGCGTCCAGCCAGTTGCCTGCCGTCTTGCATCATCCCACTGGCATATTTTACCGTAAGGCTGCTTACTGGCATCCAGCACAGCCAGATATTTGTTGGTCTGCATGTTCTGGAATTTATAATATCCGCCTTTTACATAAATGGCCTTCCAGTTAAAATGACCTGCATCCTGGTTATCATATAAATGAATGGTAGCACCGTTCTCAGCAGAAGCATATCCTGTTTGTGCATAGCGGCCGCTGGCTACATTTTTAATTTTATAAACAGCTCCGTTTACAAGTTGTGCAGTTGAAGACAGGGTTAAGCAAAAACTGATACCGATTAGTAATACTGTGATTTTTAATTTCATAATTGTAATTTTTAATGACTTTTTAAAAAATTGATTTAGGAGATTATTTTTTTTATAATTTCCGGCATCAGTTAACAGTGTCTATTTTTTTATACCGGTTACTTCACTGGCCGATATCATTTTATCTCCCATATAAAACTGCATTTTTATGATGGATACATCAGGCGCATACCAGAATACAATTTTACTCTGCCCCATTTTCTTTTTTGCTTCCTCCATTATTTGTTTGGTCTTTTCATCCATACCTGGTATCTCGGTTTCCGCTTCTACCACCGATGATATTTTATAACATTCAAATGTTCCTGCAGCAGTAGTTACTGGCTCTTTCAATTCCACTTTACGGTTTTTAATATGACTGGTTATTTTCATGACTTTGCCGCCCATGTTCATTTCAATACTGTAATTGGCATCGGGTAAAGTTTCGCCAACCGATACATTAAAAGGAAATAAAAGACCTGAGGTTACAATTTTATTACCCGATTTATTATCTGCTAAAAAACCAGACAAATCAACATACAATTGTTTACCATCGCACTTGTAGATGGCTGTCATTAATTTTTCATCATCTCCTTTGATGTTATTATTTTTCGTTTGCATTTCAGCTACGGTCATTCCGCCTTCAGTATATACCTTAGTAACAGTTGCCACCTGCTTTCTCGTTTCCTTTCCCTGCCCGTCGTAAGAGCTTGTTTCAACTTCAGCCCCTTCGTGAAATAAAATGCAACTGCTACAATCACCGGAAACAGAAGACGGGTCTCCGCTTTTATTTTGGTCAACGTGGCCGCTGTCATTTGCCGAAGTATTTGCATTTCCGGCATTGTTATTACAGGCCATTATCATTGCGGCAAATACCAGTGGGAATATTTTTTTCATTTTACCTGATTTATTAAGTAGAGAAATGATTTCATAATTATGCGACTACACTTGGTTTACTTGGGTATAACAATATCAAACAGACCTGAATTATTATTGTCTTCATTAGATTCTGCAATATCATTTGAGCAGTCGATACGTACCATACAGCGATGAGTGCTTCTTCCCAAAGCGGTAATGTCCTTTGCAAACACCCATATTTCGGAACGTGTGCGGCCTGCAGCCAATGTTTGCAGGTAGGCTTTTGAGCCAATGATGGAGTAATCCGTTCCTCCCGAAGTGGTACCGTATTGGCTTTGCAGATCAAGGAAAAAACGAGTGGGCGTAGCTACGGATCCTGCATTTTTATAAGTAATTAAAAGTTTTATTTCGAAAATATGCCTACTCGCTACTTCCGTTACAGATACAACCCTAGCGCTTATAAACTGCAGGTCGGGCTTTGGTGGTTGAATTGTAGGTGTTGGCAAAGGCACTTTTCCCGGCGTTCCCTTCGGAACCTGTGGTGTTTGAGCCGCTGCCTGTAACAGAATTACGGTAAAAACAGGCAGTAATAGAGATTTAATTAACTTTTGCATATTGCTTATTTTGATACCCAAAACTAAGCATGCAAACAGTCTATAAAAACTACATCATCATGTAGCAGGGGTTAAAAGAAAATAGACAATAATTTATTCTTTATCGCTTTAGAAACCGCTTCGGTGGCAGAATGTACGTGGAGTTTGTCGTATATTTTTTTAATGTGGAACCGAACAGTATCGATACTGATTTTTAGCTCAACAGCAATCATTTTATAACTGTACCCATTTACCAGGAACTGCAAAATGGCCGTTTCTTTTTGAGAAAGATTGCTTATTTCCTGCTCATCTGTTTTTGCAGGTGGTACCATCTGCAATACTTTTCTTGCTACAGACCCTGTCATGGGTGCACCACCAGTAAGCACATTTTGAATCGCTTGTGGGATTTCTTCCAACGCATACCTCTTTAAAATATAGCCAGATGCCCCGGCGCAAATAGCTTTAAAAATATTTTCATTATCGTCAAACACAGTAAGCATTATTACTGGAAGCTGTTCATTTGTTGACCGTATAATATTAACCGCTTCAACCCCATTAATTACCGGCATATCTATATCCATCAACACAACATCGGGCTTAAATATTTTAAGGTCTTCTATGATGGTTTCTGCATTAGGCATAGCAGCTACTACTTCCATGTCCGGCAAATCGCTCAGCAATACCTCCATGCTGTTTCTCAATGCAGCGTTATCATCGTAAATAAGCACTTTTGTTATCATAATCAATTTCAAAAATAATCCTCTTGAAAAAAATATGTACTACATCATCATGTAGCAGGAAATTTTATGCTCACGGTTGTTCCTTTATTTTTTGCTGATACGATTTCAGCAAAACCTCCCAGTTGCCCGGCACGTGATTTTATATTTTTAAGTCCGTTCGAACTGCCGCCAGCAACTTGCTCAAAACCTTTACCATCATCCTGTACAGAGAGTTTTATATCTCCCTGTTCCCTTTTGAGCATAATTTTTACATAAGTGGCCTCCGAATATTTTGCAGCATTGTTCACTGCTTCTTTAAAAATAAGAAACAGGTCTCTACGTTGTTTCATATCTAGACTTTCAGTAAGCATTTCCTCCTCTATAATGAATGATACGGCAATATTTTTGGGTTCAAGCGCAAAGGTTGTATATTCCCTCATACGCACCAGCATATTTCCCATTCGGTCATTATCGGGGGTTATAGCCCACACAATGTCGCTCATCCCCTGCTGCATCTGTTCCGATTGTTCTGTTATTTTTGAAAGCAATGCAGCCGATTTCCCCATATTTTTTTCAAGATTATTCTTTGATACTTCTGACAGTATTTTAATACTAGTAAGTGTAGATCCAATTTCGTCATGCAGGTCACGGGCAATATTATTACGAACAACAATTAATTCCTTTTGGCCTTCTATTTTCTTTTTTAGCTGGTACCTATTAAAAACAAACCCAGCAATCAACAGTAACGCCAGTACAGCGCCAATAATAATATTGCGCAGTTGTTTCTGCACTTCCAGTTCCTTCTCCTTTAATTTTCTGCCCTGTTCTAAAAGTTTAAGTTGTTGCTGATCATTTTTTGAAACGAGTAATTGTTTTTCTAGTTCTTCGCCTTGCCGCTTTATCCTAGCCTCTTGTAACTCCTGCTGCTGCGACAGCAAACTGATCTCGATTTGCTTTTGTTTTGCTTCAAGCAGGTTGCCAGCAATAATTGCCTTTTGTTTTTCTATTTCCAAAAGCCTTATTTTCTGATTGACATTAAGTTTTACTATTTCATTATCTTTTTTTTCGGTTTCGTACCTGGTGGTTATTTCATTGATAGAAGACTGTGTGTTTTCATTCACAACGCTATCTTTATACGCTACAAATTTTTTATAATTCACGTATGCTGCTACAAAATCTTTATTGTCATTGTAATAATTGGATAACTGAAGATAAAAATCTCTTAGACTAATCTTATCGGGTAAAGACTGCAGAATATGCAATGACTTATTGAAATAGTACATGACCTGTGCCGAATCTTTTTTTAAGTCCTTACAAATAGTTCCGGCAGCCATGTATCGCCTGGCCAGCATTACAGAGTCTTTTCTGCTTACTTCCATCAAGGATATTGCTTTCATTTCATACTCCAGCGCTTCAGCAGGCTTCTTATCTGTACTATACAAATGAGCTGCGGTAACATAGGCATGAATCAACCGGGATTCCTGTTTGCTTTCGTTCGCATATTTTTCACAAAGTTTAAGGTATTTATCAGCCTCCTTATAATCCACACCTATATACAACTGGCTAAGGTTACAACAGGCTAATGAAAGCCTGGCCAGGTCGCCCGTTTTTTCTTTATATGCCAATGATTTTTCGGCAAATTCTATTGCTTTATTTCTTTGATTAAGTGTGTAATAAACCGAAGAAAGATTACTTAATGCAATAGCCAGTTCGCCATACTTATCCGGAAAATACTTTTCATAGATACTTATTGACTTTACCAGATTTTCAGCATCCCGGCCTAGATCTCCTTTTCGGCCCCAGGTATAGCCAAGATCATTATATGCCAGTGCCGAATATTTTGACGGATGCCTTGCCAGGTAATACTGCAGACTTTTTTCAAACAAAGGAATGGCCTCATCAAACTTATCGCTATACATTTTTACCTGGGCCAGTTGCATCCAGCCAATGGCATTAATAAGCGAATCTTTAAGTTGAATACCAATACTGTTTACCATGGAAGCACTTGCTGCAGCCTTATCCAGCTCATCTTTGTCAATATAAATATCACCTGCTTCAATTAATGCATAGGCCTGACCTTTTTTAAAGCCGGTTAGTTTCCCGAGATGCTCTGCTTTTTGGCAATAAAAAAGAGCCGAATCGTATTTGCTATTTGTAAAGAAAATCTCCGCTTTATCAATCAAAGAAAAAATCGCAGTGGAATCAAACTTTGTGTATTGAGCCTTTGCTACAGCAGCGTAAAAACTACTGGCTGTACATACTGCTAAAGCATAAAATATACGGCGATGGAGCAACATGATAAAATGTTTGGTTACCAGCAGGAAATTACAACATTTACTGTTCATGGCTCAAAATAGGCTAGCACCTCAACATATCAGCACTGGCCCACTAAATCATTTCATTATCTTTGCCGCTCAATTAAAGACAAACATGTATAGATCTCACACCTGTGGCGAATTAAGGCTTTCAGACAAAAACATAACCGTAACCCTTTCCGGCTGGGTACAAACCGTGCGTAAATTCGGCAGCATTACTTTTGTTGACCTGCGTGACCGCTATGGCATTACCCAATTATTATTCTCGGAAAGTTTAAATGCTGATTTGGATGCAAATCCCTTGGGCCGTGAATTTGTGTTGCAAGTAAAAGGAACCGTGAACGAGCGCAGCAGCAAAAATGCCAACATCCCCACCGGGGAAATTGAAATTATTGTTACAGAATTTAAGGTGCTTAACAAATCGGCTGTGCCGCCTTTTACTATACAAGATGATACTGATGGTGGCGATGATATCCGCATGAAATATCGTTTTCTTGATTTGCGTAGGAATGCGGTTAAGAAAAATTTAGAGCTGCGTTATTCAGTAAATAGAAGTGCTAGAAATTATCTGCATGAAAATAATTTCATGGATATTGAAACGCCTTTTTTAATTAAGAGTACGCCGGAAGGCGCCAGAGATTTTGTAGTTCCTTCAAGAATGAACCCCGGACAGTTTTATGCACTGCCGCAAAGTCCGCAAACATTTAAACAGTTGTTGATGGTAAGTGGTTACGACCGTTACTACCAAATTGTAAAATGTTTTAGAGATGAAGATTTACGTGCCGACCGCCAGCCAGAGTTTACGCAGATAGACTGCGAAATGGCATTTGTTGAGCAGGAAGATATCATCAACATGTTTGAAGGTTTGGTAAAAAGAATATTTAAAGATGTTAAGAATATCGATTACACCGATACCGTAGATCGCATGACCTGGGAAGAGGCCATGTGGACTTATGGAAATGACAAGCCCGACATTCGGTTCGAAATGAAACTGTGCAATCTTAAATATCCTTCTCACAGTTTTCCAACAAAAAAAAGTATCTCATCGTATATTGCCGGAGAGTTTGCCGTGTTTAATGACGCTGAAACCGTTATTGCCATTGCCGTTCCGGGATGCAGCGAATATAGTCGCAAGCAAACTGATGAACTGGTTGAATGGGTAAAGCGTCCGCAGATTGGCATGAAAGGATTGGTATTCATTAAATGTAACGCCGACGGAACTTACAAAAGCAGCGTAGATAAATTTTATACAGAAGAAAAATTAAAAGCCATTGCCGAAGCGGCCAATGCCAAAGCTGGCGATTTGATTTTAATTTTAGCAGGTGCCGAAGAAAGAACCCGTAAAGCCATTAGCGATTTAAGAATGTACATGGCTGAGCACCTGGGTTTACGTAGAGATGATGAATTCAAATTGTTATGGGTGATGGATTTTCCGCTGTTTGAATATGATGAAGATGGAAACCGCTGGGTTGCCCGTCACCATCCGTTCACATCGCCTAAGCCCGATCATATCAATATCATGATTAACAATAATCCTATTATTGAAGACGCAGCAAAATATTTGGAACATCCTTATGCCGGCATTAAAGCCAATGCATACGATATGGTTTTAAATGGCAACGAAATTGGTGGCGGATCTATCCGTATTTACCAGAGAGAATTACAGGAAAAAATGTTTGCAGCATTGGGTATGGATGCCGAAGAGCAGCAACATAAATTTGGTTTCTTACTGGGCGCTTTTGAATATGGTGCTCCTCCGCATGGAGGAATAGCTTTTGGGTTCGACAGGCTTTGTGCCATTATTGGTGGCAGCGAAAGTATCCGTGATTTTATTGCATTTCCAAAAAACAATTCAGGAAGAGATGTAATGTTGGATGCGCCTGCAACTATTGATGGCAAACAGTTTGAGGAATTGCAAATAAAGCTGGATTTGAAAGGATAGTAAAAACCGAGATATGATATACAAGTTAAGTCTGGTTTTAAATACAGTGTGCTGTATTTTATTTATCCTGATAGAATTATTCATGTTGGCATTTGCTCCAGCAAGTTTACCTGCTGAGTCAGCGATGGTATTTCATCTTATTTCTTTTGTCGGCCTCATTTCTCTAATCTTCAATATCATTTGTTTTAAATTACTAAAATTTAACAAAGAAAAAATACCAGTTGCTAGCAACTTCATACGCTTATCTAATGTGTTTTTCTCACTAACGATTATAAGTGCGTTTTTCTTTTTACTGATGGGCGTTGCAGTATCTGTTGCTATACAGGAAGCGTTCACCGGCAACCAAATTAAAATGACTGTGTTTTTTATACTTTTTATAGTAATCTTCCTGGCATGTGGTGTTTCTTCAATTTTCAATGTTATTTTACTCCGAAAATTATTGAAAAAAAACAGGCAAATTATTTTTGAGGAAATTCAAAATATTGGAAACTAAAGTTTAGTCTGTTTTCTTTTTGATAATTAACCCGATTGAAGTAACAACAAATTTATCGACCTGTAGTTTCAAATGCACATCCTGTTTATAGGGATATACATCAACCTGAAAATCCTGCGGCAATCCGCCGATAGAATAATCAGGTTCATCAACAATGTGACCATCGGCCCGCAATAAGGCGACAATTTTTTCAATATCTTTTTTTCGGTAAAATACTGAGTCGTTATTATCCTGCGTTTGGTCGTTGCTTGACAAATTGAATTCGGTGGTATGAACTGCCCAACCGCCGGGTTTCAGTGTTTTCAGTTGGTTTTGCAGAAATGTTATTCCTTTCTCAATCGTCCCTAAATGTTCAAATGAACAGCTGCTCCAGTTAAAATCAAAATCATTGAGGTCATCAGGAATATCATTCATATCAACGGCGCGGTAACTAACTCTTTTACGAAATTCTGCCTCGTCGCAAATCCCTCGGGTATTTAACTGCTCTACACCAAAGCAAAGCTGGTTGGCATTATCCCATCCTTTTTCAATCCCCTGTTCCGGAAAAATATCGGTAGCCAAAATATTGCAACCGTATTTTGCAAACATAGCAGGCAAAGGCTCGGTGCCTGCGGCAAATACCAGTCCGTTTTTATTTTCAGCAATGCAGCCACGCTCCCATAAGGCCTGCATAATGTACGCATACTCCCATTGCTTGCGATGATAATTCGGCTTTTCATTTAGCTCCGCACACCAGCGTTTAAACCAACCAGCTTTAAAATCCATGGCCTTACATAATTCAGATCTTCTGCTGCCAAAATCGTAAGCCAGTTCTTCATTCCATTTTCTTTCTTCCTGTTGCATATAATTCGTTTATAATAAAGACCGATATACGGCGATATACTCCTTTGCTTTTTCTTCCCAACTAAAATCATTTCCTCTTTGTATTATTTTATCTGCTAGTCCATTTTCTATATAGCTACTCATCCCTTTTTTAAAAACCTGTTGCATATTATTTTCATTAAAATCATCAAAATAAAAAGCAACATCAGCCCCTATTTCTGGTAAAGAAGTAAGCCGTGATAAAAACAATGGCTTTCCAAATGACATGGCTTCTACCACCGGTGCTCCAAAACCTTCGGCAAGCGAAGGCATTAAAAAAGCCACGCAGTTTTTTAAATACCATGCCTTATCAGCCTCTGTTACCGGGCCAAGAATATGCAGCCTGTCTGCCACTCCTGCTTTTTTGGCTAATACTTTCATCTTACAAACGTAATCAGGCTCATCCAGTTTACCAGCAACAATCAGTTCAAATTGTTCATCTTGTAACAGTGATATCAGTGTATGGAAATTTTTCTTACTGTTTACATAACCCATGGTAAACAAAAATGGTTTTGCCGGATAATAGCCTACAGGTTTTTCGGGCGGCGTATTTACATCATGTGTTCCGTTGTGAATAACATACACCGGCTTGTTTTGTACATCCAGGTTTTCAAGTACATCTTTTTTGCAATGATGAGAAATACAAACGATGGCATGACTGTTATCAATGAGTTTCTGTGTCTTGCGCAGACTTTCTTTTTGGTCCTTAACCGACTTCCCTTCATGAAGGCAATTTAAGTCGTGTATTGTCAGCAAATTTTTTATTCGTTGATTTCCGGCAGGTAACACCCGGCCAGATTGAAACGGGCTATGCCATATATCACAGTCCCATAAAAATGGCTTAAGGAATTTATCATGCCATTTTTTTTCAGTAATACATTGCGCATTTGGCCCAAATGATTTTTTTTCTGAAGGAGGAACATAGAACGAAACTGAATCATGAGATGTTTTATTCAAAATCCGGTTTACATAAGTACCTAGGTTAAGGCAATAATGGTATAGCCCCGAATCTTTGTGCCGCATTAAATCGCAATCTAATATTATCTTACTCATGAGACAAACACTATCATTTAGAAATTATATTTCATCGACAACTTGCATCCTGCGTTATTAAATTTTAGCTTTTTTTTCTAAAATTAATGTTTAACCTTTATAATAATCATGATTGTAGTATGTTTTCGCTCATATTTGGATATGATTTCGCATAGCTTTATAGTATTAAAAGCAACCTATCTTTAGAAAAATGAGTTTAGTAATATAACCTGTGATACAAATGAACCGGATAATTTTTGACTGTGAGCGGATGAAATATGACTATACAGGTTTATATCATTATTGTTTAAACCTGGGCAATCATATTCAAAAGCACCTAAACCCTGCTAACGAGGAAATTACGTTTTACAACCCCTCGGGCACCGAATTGTTGTTTGGCGAAAACAGTCGTCATATCATTCAAACGGAATTGCACAAATTCAGGTTGCCTAAGCTGGATAAGTTTACCATCTGGCACGCTACCTACCAGGATAGCTATTATATTCCTTTCAAAAATAAAAAAATAAAAGTAATCCTATCTGTGCATGATCTCAATTTCATGCACGACCCATCTAAATCCGAATTTAAAAAACAGCGTAATCTGCGGCGATTGCAAATGTTGATTAACAGGGCCGATGTGATTATCTGTATTAGCGAATACAGTAAAAACGATCTATTGTTTTATTGCGATGTAAAAAATAAACCTGTTCATGTAATTCACAACGGCACCAACACATTAACCGAACCTGAGTTATTAAAGCAGTCTTACATGCCGACAAGTCCCTTTATTTTTTCGCTGGGAACTGTAAACCCAAAGAAAAATTTTCATACTTTATTGCCGTTGATTCAGAATCAGCCGCAACTGGAACTGGTTATTGCCGGCAAAATAGATGATGCAGGTTATTACCAGTCTATACTTGATGCTGCAGAAAAAATGGGCATATTAAAAAGAATTAAACTGGTGGGGCCAGTTTCGGAAAGTGAAAAATCCTGGTATTTTAATCATTGCTGTGCTTTTGCTTTCCCCTCAACTGCCGAAGGATTTGGCCTGCCTGTTACGGAAGCCATGTCGGTTGGTATGCCCATATTTTTATCGGACAAAACTGCACTGCCCGAAATTGGTGGCGACGTTGTTTTTTATTTCGAAAACTTTTCAGCCACACATATGCAACAAACTTTTGCCACCGGCATGAAACAATATAGCCGGTTTAACATGCAGGACGAAATCATAAAAAAAGGAAAAGAATATTGTTGGGATATTGCAGCCAAGGAATACTGGAATGTTTACCGGTCATTATATTAATATACAGCTTAAGCAATGAAGACCTACCGCCGCTTATTGAAATTTGCTAAACCTTACGGAAGATTTGTTGTTCCGTTTTTTGTTTTCACGTTGATTGCATCTTTTTTTAGTGTGTTTCAGTTTGCATTGATTATACCATTGCTTAACTTTTTATTTGATCACCATACGGTGGAAAGCATGCAACAGTATGCCGCCGCTCCTTCTTTTTCTTTTTCGGCTGGTTATTTTAAAGAACTTTTTTACTACCAGATATATCACTTTAAAACAATGAAACCGGTTTACGCTTTATATTTTATTGCAGCGTTAATCGTACTGGCAGTAATACTTACCAATATTTTCCGTTACTTGGCACAACGCAGTATGGTTAGTGCCAGAACTTTGCTGGTAAAAAAAATAAGAGAAGCTATTTTTGAAAAAATCAACTATCTGCACATGGGCTATTTCACCAAAGAGAAAAAAGGTGATTTACTGAGCAGAATGAACTCTGATGTTTTTGAAATAGAAGCCGTGGCTGGTAACTCATTGGAAATTTTATTTAAAGAACCTTACCTGATGATTGCCTATTTCATCGGGCTATTTCTCATCTCGGTAAAACTTACTTTATTTACGCTGCTCATCATTCCCATCTCTGCCATTGGCATTGCCTTGGTTACAAAACGGTTACGCAAAGAAGCTAGTGATATGCAATCATCCATTGGCCGCCTGCTTACCATCATAGACGAAACATTAGGAGGCATGCGCATTATACGTTCGTTTAATGCTACCGATTTTGTAATAAAAAGATTCAGGCAAGAAAATGATTTTTATCGCAAGGCAAGTCTGCAGGGGTTTAAGAAAAGAGAATTGGCGCCTATTTTTTCGGAAGTATCGGGCGTAATCGTTGTTGCCTGCATTTTAATTTATGGTGGCAGTATGATTTTACGAAATAACGGCGTAGATGCATCGGGTTTACAGGCCAGCGAGTTCATTGCCTTCATCGCCATTTTTTCGCAAGTGATTAGGCCGGCAAAAGCCATGGTGGTGGCATTGGCCAATATTCAGCGTGGCGAGGCATCAGGCCAAAGAATATTGGAAGTATTGGATACAAAAATTGAAGTAGATGACCATCCGGATGCCGTTCCGCTTCATTCTTTTAACGACCAAATTGAGTTCAACAACGTTTGTTTTGGGTATTCTGACAAGCGGGTATTAACCGATATTAGTTTCAGTATTGAAAAAGGAAGAACCGTGGCGCTGGTTGGCCCATCGGGTGTTGGTAAATCAACCATTGCTGATTTGTTGCCTAGGTTTTATGATGTAACAGCTGGCAGCATCAGCATTGATGGAAAAGATATACGTGGCTATACTATGGAGAGTTTACGAAGCCAGATGAGTTTTGTAACGCAGGATGTAATTCTTTTCAATGATTCTATTTTTAACAATATAGCATTGGGCAAACCCGATGCCAGTATGGACGATGTAATAAGAGCTGCGAAAATCGCCAACGCACATGAATTTATTATAGATACCGAGGATGGTTACGAGACCAATATCGGCGACAGAGGCATTCGATTATCGGGCGGTCAGCGGCAGCGAATCAGCATTGCCCGGGCAGTTTTTAAAAATCCAGCCATTTTAATTTTAGATGAAGCCACATCGGCGCTGGACACCGAATCGGAAAAATCGGTACAGGATGCACTGAACAATTTGATGGAAGGCAGAACAACATTAGTGATTGCCCATCGTTTAAGTACTATTAAAGAGGCCGATGAAATCATTATTTTACAAGACGGACAAATTGTAGAACGTGGCAATCATTTTGAATTGATTGAGATTGAGGAAAGTATTTATAAGCGACTAACACTGATGCAAAAAATTGCCTGATGATCAGACTTAACAACTGGTTGATATATTCTACATTATTAATCCGTACTTTTAAATAATAAAAAACACTTCAAATGAAAATTAAAAATTTCTTTATTGCAGCAGCAGCAATTGTTTTATTGAACATCTCTTGCTCTAAATCGACTTCCGATAACCCCGCTGGTAATTCTGTTGGCGAAAAGATTACACCAAATGTTGCTTATGGAACCGATGCCCAGCAAAAAATGGATATTTACCTGCCCGCTGGCAGAAGTACCGCTACAACCAAAGTACTTATCTTAATACACGGTGGCGCCTGGATAAGCGGTGATAAATCCGATTTTACTGCTGCTGATATTGATACCATAAGAAAAAGACTACCTGATTACGCCATTTTTAATTTGAACTATCGGCTGGCCGCTTTGCCTACAAGCAATCCTTTTCCTACGCAGGAACTGGATGTAAAACCCGCCGTTGAATTTATTTACGGCAACAGAAGCAGCTACTTGGTGAGCGATAAATTTGTGATGATGGGCGCCAGTGCAGGTGCTCACCTCTCGTTGTTACACGCATATAAATACACAAGTTTGGT
>JBKJPN010000109.1:0-17726 GCA_046595125.1 Ferruginibacter sp. | reverse complement strand
ACCTGATAGGTTTTATTTTTGGCATTTCGTTTTAAAACGTGTTCGTTCAAAACGCTATAAGGTTTTTCCTGGCTGTACTTCCGGGTTGCTTGCCTCTCCCTGTAAACCTGATAGGTTTTATTTTTGGCATTTCGTTTTAAAACGTGTTCGTTCAAAACGCTATAAGGTTTTGCCGCCTGGTTTTTGCGGGTGTGTAACCTTATAGCGTTTGGGTTAGGGTTTTAAGAGGCATTGCATTTTGTATGTTCATTATAACCCTTCAAACTGCGTTGCTGACGCATTTTTCAGATGCACAGGCCGCTTATGAAACTCAATAAATCTTTCCGGTCCATCAAACCAGTCAAGCACCTGTTGCCTCGATAATTGTGTAGGAGCCTCGGATAGAATGGCATTATAAGAGCAGTATTTCCAATCGGCAATATTTTTGCAAATGCCATGGTGAACAGCATTTTTATGTATATAAAAAACGGTGGAAGTAAATTGCCCGTCATTTAATATTTCAACCCTACGGAGATAATCCATAAACAAGGCACCCTTTCGGTGGTACATTTTATTAAATGATTTAGTGTAGCTGTTAAGGAGGTTTGACCATTGCTGCATCACAAAATTTGGCTGCCAGTTATCTCTGGTTAGTAAAGCAGGTTTTTTTATTTTGCAAAGCGCTTCCAACTCTTCGTATGGCTTAATCTTAATCAGGAAATGAAAATGATTGGGCAGCAAGGCAAAAGCAAAGGTTTCGGCAACAGGCGAAATATATTTTTGATATCTGCTGAGAAAAAATCTGTAATTCTCATCATGAAGAAATAGTTTTTCATTGCCAACAGCACGGCTAACAATATGGTATGTATTACCAGCAAGCAACGGAATATAATAATCCATGGAAGCCTGTTTAATTATTAAAAATAATAAAATGTTCAATACAAACCTATAAGGTTTTGCAGCCTTGCTTTGCGGGTGGGTAACCTTGTAGCGTTTGACTTACCTGACAGGTTTTTTCATGTATCTCCAAACCTAAAAGGGTTTGCAGCCTTCCTTTGCGGGTGGGTAACCTTATAGCGTTTGGCTTACGATCTTTTTTGAACATTTCATTAAAAACGCTGTAAGGTTTTGCTTTGCTGCGTTTCCCTCCCGGCAAACCTGACAGGTTTTTTCATGTATCGCCAAACCTAAAAGGGTTTGCAGCCTTCCTTTGCGGGTGAGCAGCCTTATAGCGTTTGGCTTAGGGTTTTTAATATCTCAAATAATAAGCTAATATTGTATTTAGTTTATTTGTCTGGCCAAAACAGTAATCATCAACCCTTGCAGCTAAGTGATAGATAGGGTGGCAATGGATTAGGAATCTGCCTAATGGCCTGCAGTTAAGTTAGGAGAAATATGAAAATGCCAAAGACTAACAGTCCGAGGTTTTATTTACTTTAAAGCGAAGTTTTAAAAATTAATACTTGCTTAAGACATTTTACAATGAATAATAATACTGCATATTGGTATGCTGTTTATACCCGGCCACGGTGGGAAAAGAAAGTGGCTGCACTGTTGGATGATAAAGGTATTGTGCATTATTGTCCGCTTAATAAAAAGCAGCAGCAATGGAGCGACAGAAAAAAAATGGTACTGGAGCCCCTGTTTAAAGGTTATGTATTTGTACAGGTAAATGAGCATACAAAATGGGAGATACTTAACATAAGCGGCATTGTAAACTATGTGCGCTGGCTGGGTAAGCCAGCAATAATAAGAGATGAGGAAATAGAAACCATTCGCAAATTTTTAAACGAATTTGACCACGTTCATGTGGAGCACACAACCTTAGCTAAAAAGGCAACTGTTATTATTAAGCAGGGTGCTTTAATGAATTATAAAGGCCTTGTGCTTGAAGTAATGTGTAATAAAGCCCGAGTGCGTATAGATAGTATGGGACTGCTGTTAAGTGCGGTGTTTGAAAAGAAGAATCTGGAAATAGTTGACAGTTGATAGTAGGCGTTTGCCGCGTTTTTTTTGCAGAACTTGTTTTCTGGGCTTTATATATTTTCTTTTTCCGTTGTTTAAATTTTCAATAGAATGCTATTGTAAACTGCAGGAGCGATGCCCGTTAACTAAGCAGGAATTTCTTGATTACAATATAGCCAATGATGGCCAGCAACAGAATGAGTATAATAGTGAAATATAACCAGGGCTGGTCTTTTAGTTTACGCTTTTCTTTTTTAAGTTTCTTTTTGGTTGTTTGTTTTTTCAGTTCTTTATTTAGTTGATCAACCAAGGAGCCAAGGTCTTTTTTATTGCTGAATTTTTCCAGTCCTTCCACGGCATCGTTCATAAACTCGTCATCGGCCATTTGCTTTTCAAGTTCGTGTGCTTCGGCTGCCGATAATTTTTTATTAAGATAGTCGAGCAGTTTGTCCTGCTCAATATCTTTGTTTAAGTTAGATAATATGTCTTTTAGTTCATCGCTCATGTACCCATTACTTTATTTACTTTATATACCTGCCGATAGCTATCGGGACTCTTCCTTTTCCATTAATATCTTCAAATTCCTTTTCCCATTTTGTATATGGCTTTTTACCTGCATCAAATCAAACTGGGTTTGTTCGGTTATTTGCTGGTAACTTTTCTTTTCAAGATAAAACAAAGTTACGCATAGTTGCTGCTCGGCATTTAACTGCAACAGGGCGGCAGCCAGGTTATCCAGTTTTTTATCTTTTTCAATATACGCATTCTTTTCTGCAGCTTCGGCGGGGGCTGCCATTACGCGTTCGTTTATCTCCACACTATACTTGCCCTTATCTCTCAGCTTCATTAAGCAGTGGTTTTTGGCTATCATATAAATCCAGCTCTTAAAATATTCCACTTTGTATTTGTGCAGTTCGTTAATGGCTTTCAGGAATACCTGTTGCACGGCGTCTTTGGCTTCCTCTTCGTTTTTAAGATACTTCATACTAACACCTAGTAACAGCATGGTGTACCGCTCCAGTAGAATGCCCAACCATTCGTTATCATGGTCGGCGTAAAACTGATTAAGCAGTTCTGTATCGGTGGTATGTTGGTATTGGGTTTTGTTCAAAACCGAAAAATAAAATTGTTTTTAGTTAGATGTAAACATAGTTTAATTTCCATAATTTAGTTGTAACGAAAATGAAAACATGAGTTACGCTGTTTGTTGTGTACCTGTTGCTCCTATAAGAATTGAACCTGATCATCGCTGTGAAATGGTGAGTCAGCTGCTGTTTGGCGAATGCTGTATTATTACCATTGTTGAAAAAAACGGCTGGGTAAAAATTGTAAATAAGCTGGATGCTTATACCGGCTGGTGCCAGCAATCGCATTTTCAAGAGATAGATGACGCTCAATATTATCTTGAAGAAACCAGTTATACAGCCGATTGGGTAAATGAAGTTGATTACAATGGCCATATGATGTGGGTGCCTTATGGCAGCTCCCTAACAGCGATGAAGAACGGCCATGTTTTCTGGCGCAAGAATACGGTTCACTATACAGGAGCGGTTTGGGATCCATCCACAGAGAAATGGGATGCTAAAACTATTAAGCAACTGGCGTTTAAATTTTTAAATACAACTTACTTGTGGGGTGGCCGTTCGGTATTTGGTATAGATTGTAGCGGGTTTACCCAGGCCGTGTACAAATTTTTAAATATTCATTTGTTGCGTGATGCCCAGCAGCAGTCTACACAGGGCGAACTGGTTGATTTTTTACAACAAGCGCATTGTGGCGATCTGGCTTTTTTTGATGATGAAGAAGGGCGGATTATTCATGTGGGCATCCTCTTAAATGCACATGAAATAATTCACGCTGCCGGAAAAGTAAGGATTGATAAGATAGATATTGAAGGGATTGTGCATGCGGAGACGGGGGTAAGGATGCAAAGGCTGCGGTTGATAAAAAGGTATTTTTAGGGGATTAGGTCCCGATAGCTATCGGGAGGGAATTAGGAATTGGGCGGGTTTATTTTTGTTTCGGTTGTTGTGGCGACTGTAGTTTTTTTAGTTTTATCGAAGAAGAGCATTTTTACTGCGATGAGGAGCATGAATATGGCGAATATTTTTTTTACGGTTTCCTGCGGCAGGCTGAGGGCTATTTTGCTGCCAAAATAACCACCGAATAAAAATGCAACCGATACAATGGCCACCACCCGCATATCAATATAACCCTGCTTGTAATACTGCATTACGCCTAAGATACCCACGGGTAATAATAAAATACCTAGCGAAGTGCCCTGCGCCATTTTTTGCGGAAAAGCCAGAAATAAAACCAGCGCCGGTACGATGATAATTCCACCGCCTATACCTACCAATCCACTTAGCATGCCGGCACAGATGCCTACTAAAAGCAGTATTAAAATTGTTTGCATATCCATGGCCTTGTTTTTTATTTTCATGATGGAAATTTGGATTTGTACAAATCAATGGCTGCCTCAATGATGGCATATGCCGCCGCCTTATCCTGAAACTCATCGATCTCTACTTTTTTATTTTCCAGTACTTTGTATTGCTCAAAATAGTTGCGTAGTACGGCAATAAAATGTTTTGGTAAATCTGCCACATCAGTATAAAAATTTACGCCGGGGTCTTTGCTGGCTACTGCAATAATCTTATCATCAATTTCGCCATTATCAATCATCTGCATGTTGCCAATGATGGTGGCTTCAACCAGGCAGAGTGGGTTTATACTTTCATCACAGATCACCAATATATCCAGTGGGTCGTTATCCTGACCCAGTGTTTGCGGAATAAAGCCATAATTAACGGGGTAATGAAAAGATGAATAAATAACGCGGTCTAATTTTAGCAGCCCGGTTTTTTTATCTACTTCGTATTTGGCATGTGAGCCCTTGGGTATTTCGATGAGGGCATTAACGGTTTGGGGAGCTTTATCTCCGTAGTGTGCGCCGTGCCAGGGGTGTAACGTGTACATGTTGGGTTTGGTATTTTTAGTTTTTTGGCTTTCTTTTTTCTGGTTAATATATTTGTTACAATTAGACTTTTGCAAATAAGAAGTATCCAAAAAAAGTAGCGGCGATGCCCAGTACAATGCTTAGTGCAATATACATAAATGCGAGGCCATATTTACCGCTTTGCAGTAGTCCCATATTCTCTAAAGAAAATGCCGAAAAAGTGGTGAAGCCGCCACAGATGCCGGTTGCAATAAATAATTTCCACGAGTTTGAAAAGGCTGCGTCTTTTAAACTGATGGCAAAAACAATTCCGATGATAAAGCTGCCGATGATATTTACACTGAGCGTGGCATAGGGAAATATCTTTGAGCCAACGAGCAAACTTCCTGCATAGCGCAGCATGGAACCAATGCCGCCGCCTAATGCTACCAGTAATAAATTTTTGATCATCAGTTTATAAGTTTCCCGAAAACGTGTATTTAAGATCAACCAGCCATTGGCCGTTGATACGCACCAGTTTCAAAACGGTTTTATCTTTCATATTGTAACTGTTGCTGTAATTTAAAATGAATACCGAATCAACAGGATTGGCTTGTTCATTTACGATGATATCGGCATTTTTATATTTCTCCAGTACAGCTTTTTCTTTTTGACTATACGCTTGCTTAAATCGGTTAAAGAGACCAGTATTGGTTTCGTCTTTCAGCAGATACTGTTCTGCCACATCAAATTTATTATCCAGAATATTCCGCACAAAGGCACGGGCAACTTCCATATCGGTTACCGGTTCTTTTTCCTTTTTATTATTGCAGGAGAAAACAACAAGGGCCAGTATTATGAGTGCCAGGTATTTTTTTATCATGGTTTAAAGTTAATCATCTTTGTAATAAGGCAGAAAAAAGCATCCATTTTAGTGGATGCTTTTTTAAAGTAGATTCAAAAATTCTTTTGCTATTTATTTCTTTTTTGCCGAATCGAGCATTTTTAGTCCTTGGTCCATCATCATTTTCAATGAGTCGGCGCTCATGTTTTTGAATTTCTCCATCTCTGCGTCCATCTGTTTCATTTCCTCAGATGACATGCCTTCTTCCTTCATTTTTTCCATACCAATATTCATCATGGTACCCATATCCATGGCTACTTTCCAATCGCCAGATTCTTTAATCAACACAAAGTTTATTGACTGACCGCTTTTTAATTCCTTTACATTAACGGTAGCTTTATCACCGTCAATTTTAGGTTCGCCCATTTCCATTTTAGATTTATCAAACTGGTCATTTGTCTTGTCATCAACGGTGTTATCCTTCATCTTCATGCCCGCCTCCATCATATCGAACATGCTTTTACTGTCGGCTGTAGCTAGTTTACGGGCTGCGGCAATATCTTTTTTAGCCATGGCATCAAAGAAAGCGGTTAAAACAACTTTGGGATCACCGCCAGCGCTGCTGCTGTTACAACTGCTAATGTATAACGCTGAAAAAGCAAACAAGGCTACTAATAATTTTTTCATATACTATATTTTTTATTGGTTAAGGCTATAAAAGTAATTTTATTTTTTAGTTTTTGATTCTCTTTTTTTACTGTTATTATTTATCCTTGTTTTTACGGTTGCTTGAATCCAGTGCCTGCAAACCTTTGCCAATGAGCATCTTCAGCGAATCGGGGTTCATTTTTTGTAATCGGTTCAGTCCATCTTTCAGGTCAGATTTTTGCGCACCCATATTGCCTTTCATGCTGTTAAACATTTGGTTACCGGGTTTGCTGAGGGCTATTTTCCAAGTATTGTCTTCTTTAACGAGTTCAAATTTTTGAGTAGATGTTTTGCGGGTAGCTGCACCCAGCGAATCGGGTGCCGACATTTCAACTTCCACCGTGGCATTGTCGCCGTCGATATTTTCATGGAGGATATTGTATTTTATATGATCAGCATTGGCTTTTAGTTCTTGGGTAATTTTTGTCTTCATTTTTTGAATTCCTTCGGGATCAATTTGGGTAAGCAGTTTTTCTGCCGCATCCAGCAGTGCTGCATCCTGTTTGGTGACGTGTTTTTTCATTTCTTCAAAATTGCCGTTCTTCATGGCGGTAAACATATTGGCGATTACCTCCGACGGTGGATTGGCCGGTTTGTTATTACAGGCTGAAAAAATAAAAAGGGCACTTAGTATAAACAGTAAATATTTCATGGTGCGTTGTTTTTATGACAGGTATAAAAATAATTTTATTTTGCCGAATGTGCACATAAAAAAGGAGCAACCTTTGTTGCCCCTTATATGATTGGTTAGTAAGTATGAAATTTGTTAGCTCTTTTTAGCTTCAGTAGTTCTAACATCATCTTTATTGTATGCTTTGATGATTTGCTTTACCAGTCTGTGCCTTACCACATCTTCTTCATCCAATTCGATTTGTGCAATGCCTTCTATATTTTTTAAAATACGGGCGGCTTTAAACAATCCGCTGGATTGATTCTTGGGCAGATCAATTTGCGTGGGATCGCCGGTGATGATGGCTTTGGCACTGGGTCCGATACGCGTAAGGAACATTTTAATTTGAAGATCATTGGTGTTTTGCGCTTCATCTAAAATAATGAAAGCATTATCCAATGTGCGGCCACGCATGTAGGCAAGCGGTGCAATTTCGATGGTACGGGTGCTCATATAATAACCTAGTTTATCGGCGGGTATCATATCATCAAGCGCATCATACAAAGGCCTTAAATAGGGGTCAATCTTTTCTTTTAAATCGCCGGGGAGAAAACCCAGGCTTTCGCCGGCTTCTACCGCAGGGCGTGTTAAAATGATTTTTTTAACCGACTTGTTCTTTAATGCCCTAACTGCCAAAGCTACGGCAGTATAGGTTTTACCAGTACCAGCGGGTCCAATGGCAAAAAGAATATCGTTTTTGTCGCAGGCATCCACCATCTTTTTTTGGTTGGCAGTACGAGCTCTTACGGTTTTGCCGTTGGGGCCAAAAACCAGTACATCATTGGGGTTACGGTCCATGAAGTTGTCGATAACACGTTCATCATCGCCTCCCAGAATCTGTTCAAAATAATTAGCACTCATGTGCCCGTTGCGTTCGAGGTATTTTAGAATGAGGTCAATTTTTTCCCTGGCGCCTTCAATTTGTTCAGGGGCCCCGCTCAATTTTATCTGCGTGCCTCTGCTGAGAATTTTTAAAAGGGGAAATTTCTTTTTGAGAATGTCGAGTTTACCGTTGTTTACGCCGAAGAATTCGATAGGGTTTACGGTTTCGAGATTAATGATGCTTTCTGTCAATGGATTTTAGGTTTTGCCACTGTTTCTGTCATACGGCTGGTATCAGGGTATACATAGCAGCGGTTAGTTAACAATTAAAATGCAATTGGGTTTACTAACTTGTCTCTACACCAAATATAACGATTAGCTGTTGGAATATTGTGCATATACTTATCAACAGAATGTTAATATAAAATAAACATGGCGGTCAATATTTGCCAAGAAGTTGAAAAATAATTTATAGAAGCGGCTGAATATTTTTTGTAATTTTAAAATAAAAAAATGCGCTACGATATATCTGAAATTATAAAATTGCCGGTTGAGGAAAGACTTGCCATCATTGATGAGATATGGGAGACTTGTATTGCTGATGATGAAAATGCTGTTGATGAAGATGACAAAAAACTGAAGTCATTATTGGAAGAACGTGTGGCAGCCTATGAATCAGGAACCATGAAAGCCATTCCATGGGATGATTTTATTGATGGATTAAAAGCCCGAACAAAATGATTTATTCAGTTTTAGTATCGGAAGCTGCCAATACTGATGCTATAGTTATATACGAGTGGTATGAAGCAAAACTTGCTGGGCTTGGATTGCGTTTCATTGCTTCATTAGAAACTGCTAAAACTGACTTGGTTAAAAATCCACTAGCATTTGCCAAATGGAAAAAGGGAATTAGAAGGATGGTGATGCGGAAATTTTTGTACAAAATATTTTATAAGGTTTATGGAGTGGAGATTATTGTTCTGGCAATTGTTCATGCCAGAAGATCGAATCGTTACCTGAAAAGAAAATTATAGATGCTGTTAGTTTGCCGGATAGTTTGGGATATTTAATCCCAAAAAGATATTTCGCTCGGCAATTTGTAAACCGTTCTCCATTTTTATTTTTGTAATGCCATTGCCAGCACGGTTTGTCATGTTACTTCGATAATTTTCATTCACCAGTTTATCATCTTCAAAAACAATATCGTCAATATAATACTCATCTTTTATCTGCGGTTCTTTAATTGAAAAGTGAATATGCGCCGGGGCTCCCAAATTTGGATAAGGGCCGGGCCTAATCGTGTAAATGGCATAACGACCATGCTCATCTGTTTGTACCCAACCCCGTATATGTCCATGTATTTTTGAATCGGCAGATTGAGTGCTTACGGGTTTATAATATCCTTCGTTATTGGTTTGCCAGTAGTAGATGACAATACCGGGTGCCGTAGTTTTTCCACCGGCATTATAAACGATGCCGGTGGCTACAAGTCTTTGTCCTAGCTCATTCCAGGCGGTGCTGGTATCAACTGCTTTTATCTGTTTGGGCATATCAACATACATCAGTTCGCAACCATCGCAGCCGCCGCCCACAATTTTATTTACGGCAGTGGTTGTATTTACGGGTGCACTATCGGTGTTTTTAGTTTGTCCGGTGCAGGATATAATCATGCCGGGTAAAACAGTTAGCATTAAAAAATTAATAATAAATCTCATTCTTATTGTAAGATATAAATAAACCAACGAAAGCCTTAGCAGGAACTGTTAAAACTGCGGCAGGATAATTAAAACTTATACCATACATTCGTAGCAGCAATTTTAAACCATTAAATAAGCCATATTGGAAAAGCGGCAAGACTATATTTCCTGGGATGAATATTTTATGGGCGTAGCATTATTATCGGCCAAAAGAAGTAAGGATCCAAACACGCAAGTAGGCGCTTGCATTGTTAATGCAAAAAAGAAAATTGTGGGCGCCGGATACAATGGTTTACCTATCGGCTGCGATGATGATGATTTTCCCTGGGAGAAGCAGGGCAATTTTCTGCAAACTAAGTATCCTTATATCTGTCATGCTGAACTAAACGCCATCCTAAACAATATCGGCATGGATTTGAGCGGCTGTAAAATATACACGGCGCTGTTTCCCTGTAATGAGTGCTCAAAAGCTATTATACAATCGGGTATTACCGAAGTGATTTATCTCTCTGATAAATATGAAGGAACCGATACAGCCAAGGCATCTAAACGTATGTTGGATAAGGCTGGGGTGAGGTACCGAAAAGTAGTTTTTAAAAATGATACGTTGCTTTTGTCGTTTAATGAAGGCGATGTGTAGCCATGGTAAAAAATGATAGTCGTTTATTTTTGCTCCCAAGAATCCAGGATTGCAACTTGCAATGAGTCCAGATTATTCAGGCGGCTTATCGTAAATTTTTTAACTCCTTTCTCCGGATCAGTTATTGATTCCAGTTTTAATCCTGCGAAAGCAAGGTATGTATTGTAATCAAGTTCTTTGGTTGTATTTACAAACTCAAATTCTGCAGCAAGCGATATGCCTGCTACATTTTCGCATGCATCCTGAAACTCCGCATCGGTAAAACCACGCTGCAGTTTTTTATAATAATAATTGTACAGGAACCGCATCACATCATCCAGCGATTTTTTATTTTGGGTTGCATGACGGATACTAAAGTCGAGTATCAAACCAGCCAGCGGGCCTTTATCATAATACGAAATAGATTTTTTAGGATCCTTGCCCTGTGTTCCAAACGGGCCGTCACCCCAGGTTTGGTAACTGGCCTGTATCAAAGACTGGTGCATGCGCCCGGGATTATTTTCAACAGCGTTAATATTTTTTTCAAAATTGCTGAAGAGGGTTTGCTCGCTGATGAGCCCTGCACGTTTTACAATTAAATATTCATAGTAAACCGATAGGCCCTCGCTTACCCAAAGCAGGTTGGTGCGGTTTGCTTTATCATAATCGAAGGGCCCCAATTCCAACGGACGAATACGTTTTACATTGTAATGATGAAAATATTCATGTGCTAGAAAGACCATGATTCGGTTCATGCCCTCATCCGTGTCAAGTCCATTGCCATCAAAACTTACGGTAGTGTTGTTGAGGTGTTCGATGCCGCCACGGCCGGGGCCAATGCCTATAAAAGTATATTCAGTAAAAGGAATATCACCGATAACTGCTGCTGCCGATTCAACCACTTTCTGCAAATTATTCATGAACTTCTCCCGGTTGAAACTGCTCATTTTATAACCGATAAAACGATGGGTAACGCCTTTTACTTTAAAGGAAGGGAGTTCTTCCAGATTGCCGATGAGCAGGGGGCAATCGTACAAAATGTCAAAATCGGGAGCAGTAAATTCATTTATTTTTCCTGCAAGTTTTGTAAGCCCTGTTGCAATATTTTTCCATTGCGGCGGCAGGTTTACTTTAACCGATACCGGGTTGTTGATATGTTCATCGGCGTACATAAACATACTTGCTGGTACTATATAAGCATGGCTGCTGTCGAGAAAACTGTTGGCAACAAAAGCCCGGGTAGCTTTTACATTGTAGCTTATGTTTACTGCATTTGCATTTGTAACTGTCAGCTGCCAGGTATTATCATTTATTTTTTTTACGGGGATGGCTTTACCGGATTTATCTTTTGCTTCAAAACTTTCAACTGCTTTATCGTAGTTCATCAACTGATAGTATCCTGGCATCCATTTGGGCATTTTAAGCTCGATGGTTTTTGTATGCCATCCGCTGCTACTTAGCTCAACATGAAAAAGTTGTGATGCCGGGTTTGACATGGAGACGCTGTATTGAAAAATTGGCTTTGCTGTTTGTGCTGATATAGAAAACGAAATCAACGTCAAAAGAAAAAAAAGAAAAGACCTGAACGGCCTTGAGATGTAAAGAGAAAATGTCATGGCATTTAATTATAAATGTAATCATTTTCTGCTTTTAGGTAAGTTATGTATGACATCCGAGATTTGCCATAGTATTTATGTTAGAACCGCAGTGCACTAATTTCTTATGGATTCAATCAACAGCGACATTTTATTAATCATTTCCTTTTCTGTTAGTAAAAAGCCCGAGTTGTCATCGGTATAAGCAATGTTGCCACTTTTATCAATAACAATCTTTCGAGGGATACTGTTAATTTTATAATCTTTTACTGTGCTGTTATTTGTATCGAAAAGGACATTAAAATTATATTCATTTTGTTTCAAAAAATCGGCAACGCTTTTCTGTGTTATTTCAGGGGTCTTTCCTTCCCATATGTCTATGAAAAGAAAAACTACGTTACTGTCTTTTTTATAATTATTGATTAAGGTTTGCATGGCCGGGAAGGATGCTTTGCAAGGACCGCACCAGGTAGCCCAGAAATCTAAAACCACTACTTTGTTTTTGAATGACGAAAGAGATACTACATCTCCGGAAATATTTTTTAAACTGAAATCTTTTGCATGTAGTGTGCCGTACGTTTCTATAGTAGCAGCTTCATATTTTTTTCTAGCGATCAAATCTGCATTTTTTTTGAGCCTGTCAAACGCATCCAATGGCATATTCAATTGTTTATAGATAGCCTGCAACTGACTGAGTAAAACTGCCGATTTAGCTCCATCAAGCAAGTGTTTTTCGATAAGCTGTTTGGCAAAATCTGCCCCTTTTACCTTTTCTGCATAAACGGCATAACGTTCCAGACCAGCAATATTCAATGCATTGTCCTGTTTGTAAACCATGTTCTGGTAATAAAATGCAGAATCGAAATGCCCTGTTTGGTACATGAGCAATGCATAAGTATTCAGACATTTATTGTACTCAGCTTGCGCTTCATCAGGCCATTCAAAATCCTGTTTCGATTTGTTCAACACAGCTTCGGTAATATGCAAGGTTTTTTTAGAGAGTTCTTTGGCAAATGCAAGTTCATTTCCTGTACTGTCTGTATGTCCTCCCGAAAATTGCCAGGCTGCTTTGTTGTAATAGTACGTCATAGCCCAATTTTCGCTGACCAGTTGTTCATAAGCTGATAGGGCCTCCATTTTTTTCTCAAGTATTAAGGAAGATATAATTGGGTTATAAAATTGATCTTTCGATTGAGCAGTTGTATCATTAAACCTAGCAACATAGTTTTTCATAGCCCCTAAAATTGACTGCTCATTCTGGTCGATAGTTTGATAGAAGTTGCTCCAATAATTTGCTTTTGCCATTTCGCCGTTGGGGAATGTCAACAAAATTTTGTCATTGAGTTTTTTTGCCTCATCTTTCATTTTTAAAATCTGGTAAACCTTTACTGCTTTCATCCATTTCGATTCTTCAGTGCTATTCAGCATTTGAGAGATGTAAGTCAGTAATTTTGGTTTAACATCATTTTTCTTCAAGTCATATAAAAGGGAGAGGTAGTCGGGATGGCTATTGCCCGATTTTAGTTGAGGGTATAATTTGTAAGCATCTTCATAAAGATTAAGTATTACTAAGTCGGTTGTCTTAATATTCAAATAGTAATCGGCATCGCCGCTTAGCAAACCGGCGAGCTCAATTTTTGCATTGGCAAGCTGTTTTGCCGATTTCTTTTGTAAATAAAAAACAAAGCCTTCATTATTATTATTGTCAATTACGTTGTGCTTTAAAGCAGTTAGAGAATTATAATCAGCAAGATTTTGTCTTGCATCAACTATGCCCATAACAATCACTACTGTTGAATCGGGAGCATTAACAAGGAATTCATAATTGCCGCCTGTTTTAACAGCAGGGATCTTTTTATAAAAAAACTTATTTCGTTTCTTATACAAAACCATCCCCGCAATCTTATTTGGCAATAATAAATTAGCAGGTGGATGATATACGTATAGATTTTCGGAAGCCTTTTTGGGGTTAGTATATTTTAAAGTTATTGTTCCATGTTCCTGGGCATAACAACAGGAAAGGCCAAACAGGAATGCGGAAACTGCAATTGTTTTTTTCATAAAGCATAACGTTAAAATAATGCATTGTAATCTAATAGATATATTTCGGAATAAACTGAGAAAGTTTGAATAAAGTCTGTTAAATTAAAACGAATCGGAGCTGATCTTTAATCTTATTCGCTTAGTTAAAAGGTTGTCTCATGGATATGTTGTACACGAGTGTCCTTCGGCTCCCGATTACATCGGGATAGGTTCGCTGAAGATAAACTGCCAACGAAGCCAAATAGCTTTCCAATTGCTGCAAAAAAATAGGCGAATGGTCAGACGAGGGCGTCAGACCAGATTTAAAACCTCCCCACAATTTTAAAATTAACCAGCCTGGGTGTTAACCTATTTGGCATGGCATATACATTATTTGCAAAATCTTTAATGAGTTGATAGGAGATGGTGTTGCGGCGGTCGATTAAATTAAACACTTCGAAACTGGCCCAGATATTTTCGAAACTGCGGAAGGGGCTGTGGCTGCGCCGGCGGCTTTTTTCGGTGAGCAGTTGTGCGCTGAAACCTACATCCACTCTTATATACGGCTCAATGGTAAGCGCATTGCGGTACTTTACACTATTGGGAATATTGTAGCTCATGTTGCTACCGTAGAGCAAATTCAAATGAAACTTAAAGTTTTTGTTGGTGGTGAGATAATCCTCCAGATACAATCCAGCAGTAATCAAGCGATCGGTTGGGCGGCGCACATACCCCACGTTGTTTTTAATACTGTCAACCGCCACTTGATCAGTGCTTTTGGCGGTAATGATTTCGCCTGCCGCATTTTTATATTGGTAATAAAAATCATTGTCGAGGTCTTCTTTGGTTTTCATAATGCCAATGCTGAACCAGCTCTGGGCATCTTTAACCAGCTCACCAAAAAGCCTTGCTTCAAAACCAGTGGCGTATGCCTTAGCATTGTTGTTACCGGCATAACGGATCTTTACATTGTCGATATCATACACATCCACACTGCTGATGCTTTTGTAATAGGCTTCCGTGGTAAGGCGAAAGGGTCGGCCCTCGAATCCTTTAAAATTATAGTCCATGCCGGCAACAAACTGGTAACTTTTTTGTGCTTTTACCTGTGTGTTTAATGTGCCATCATATCGCCTTAACTCACGGTAGAATGGTGGCTGGTGATAAGCACCTGCTGCTAGTTTTAGCACTACATCTTTTTTCCATTTGGGTTTAATGCTCACCTGCATGCGTGGACTTATCAAAAATTCTTTGTTGAGCGAGTTGTAGTTGTAGCGAACACCTGCTTGCAAACTAATGTCCTGTCCGTTTTTGCCAAGATGTATATTATCTTGTACATAGCCACTGTATTTTTGAACAGACAAATCGGCTGTTGAGCTAAGCGAATTAAACAAATTTAACTGGGCAGGATTGTGCGGCAGGGAATAGCCAGCACTGTCTTGGTATTCCCATTCTTTTAATTTATCGTTGATATTGGTTTGTTCAATACTGTTGCCAAACAGAATAAAATGTTTACCAGCAGTATAAGAACCTTTAAGCGTGGCGTTGTACACATTTATAACAAGCTGGTTGCGACCATAGTTTTGATAATAACCAGCGCCCAATGGATTTATAATTTGACCGTAGGTGCTGCTGCTGCGATCAAAGTCGCGGTCGCCAAAAAGATAAGCGCCAGCAATATCAAAGTTTTCATTTTCTTTATTTTGAAAACGGCTTACCATCCACTTTAGTTTTAATTTTTTACTGGCGTTGTGTACAATGCTGAGGCCAATCAGATTGGTTTTGTAACTGTCTTTTTCCTGTCCTTCAAATAAAATATCTAAACCCAGGTTAGCCGTAAAAAAAGGAGAGAAGACTGAAGTTGTTTTTTGTGCCGACTCGGGAAACAACGTGAATTTACTAACAGAATAAATGCCCAGTAATTCCAATTGTATTTTGTCGCTGAGTTTATAAGCAATAAGCGCCTGCAGATCAGATGAAGATGGAATATAGGAGCCGCTTGTTTCCTGGCTTTGTAATAAATTTTTATTGCTGCGGTTGCGAATGCCGATGAGGTAACTAACTTTTCCTTTTTTAGTGGCGCCTTCCAGGTGCAGGCCCTGCTCCAGTAAACTAACATACACCGAACCGCCAAAGCTGGTAGGCTTTTTATATTGTATATCGAGCACACTGCTCATCTTATCGCCATATTTTGCTTGAAAACCGCCGGTATAAAAATTTACATTCCGAGCCATTTCGGGATTGATAAAACTAAGACCTTCCTGCTGACCGCTGCGTACTAAATAGGGACGAAAAATTTCGAAGTCGTTGATGTACATTAAATTTTCATCGTAGTTGCCGCCGCGTACACTGTACTGGGATGTGAGTTCATTGTTGCTGCCCACCAATGTTTTAATCATGGCTTCTACGCCGCCGGTGGTACTGGGCAATGTAATAGCAGTTTTTGGATTTATTTTAGTGAGGCCAAGTTCTGTTCTTTCTTTATCATCGCCTACCACAACGGTGGTAAGGGTTTTACTACCTCTTTCCATTTGTACGGTAATCTTTTCTTCTTCGCCTTCGCTGAGGTAAAAATTCTTTTGCACTTCGTTATAACCCGAGTAAGTTATAACAAGTGCAAATGCTTTGTTGTAGGGAACTTGTATGCGAAAGTTACCGTCATGGCCGGTAACAACGCCAGTTGAACGTCCTAAAATAACAATGGATACTTTTTCGAGCGGCCTGTCTTCTTCATCAATAATGCTGCCGCTAACCCATGTTTGTTTGGTTTGAGAAAAAGCGATGCTGGCGAAGAGTAGCGCAAGAATAGTAATGGCAGTTCTCATGATATGAAGATATATCTTTTCTGTGTTTTGCAATATCCTAAATTTACAGCTCAAATATATGATTGTGATGAAAAGATTTTTGGGAATTATTATGATTGCTATCGCATGTTGGTCCTGCGGCAGCAATAGCGAAGGCGATTCGGGGAAAATAAAAGAAGTCAGGGTAGTTGATGCAAAAAAAGAAACTGCTTTTGGTAAATTGGTTTACTTAGATACAGCGGAGCATATTTATAATATTTTATGCCAGGACTGGGTACTGGAAGAGGACGCCGAAGGACTGGAAGGGATGACGGAAAGTTCGAAGTTTGAAATTCCTTACCGCAGTTTTTATTTTTCTACTAAGGGCAGTTTTGTAAAGAACCCTAGGAATACATTTGACTATGGCAGCTGGGATTATGATGATGCTACAAAAATAATCAGCCTTAATAATACGATTGATAAAACAAGAGATCAATATAAAATAGCTAAAGTAGCAGCTGATGAACTTACATTAGTAAATGTGGGTGTTGGCAGCAGCAACCAACTAAAATTTATTGGCAGTGGTAAGCGATTTAATAATGCTGCTGATGAACCTTATTTTTTGGAGAATAACCGCTGGCGAATAAAACCAAAACAAAAGGAAACAGATTCGGCCATTCATCAGCGGCTAAAGGAAAATATCAAATTCTTCATCTTGTTTTATAAATCGGCGTTAGCAAAGGATGATCAGGTGGTTTCGTTTTGGGGATTGCCATCCTGTTTTAAGTGGTATGGCGGGGGCATTTTTTTAAAGGATGAAACATTGCTGCCCGAAAACTGGACCGGTTGTTTTTACAATAAAGAGCAGGCTTTACAGGCTTATAAAATTGCCGAAAGACTATTGGAGCAAAAATACGAATGGCCCAAAGGCGAAAATAACTGGATAAAACAAAACCTGTATGTGGTAGAGCAGATGTATGAAAAAATTGATGCCGTTCGATAGCAGTTATTCAACATTGCAACCAAGTTGTGATAATATTGACCTGATGCGCTTGCCCAAAAATTAAAGATGCGTAGCTTTGCT
>JBKJPN010000120.1:0-17737 GCA_046595125.1 Ferruginibacter sp. | reverse complement strand
ATTAAAGAAGGAATGCCCGATGCGAAATTTAAAATTGAAGATTTAACGACTGATGGTGAATCATTTAAAGCGAATGTAAAAATAAGCGGTACCCATTCAAGAACAATCCCATCCCTAAGAAAAGGCTGGCGTGCCATGAGGCCGACTAGCAAGAAAATTAATACTGTAGTAACTGCTGTTGAAATTATTTTGAGAGGAAAGCAGATTATTGAAATACGCAACATTGATGAAAACAAAGGTGTAATTTCTGGTTTGCTTGATCGGCTGAATCTTTTGCCAAAAGGTTATTCAAAAAACTAAAATGGAATCATTAAGAGGAGAAATACCCGGAAATAACTTCCGGGTATTTTTATATACTATTGTAAAAAATCAAAATGAATTAAAATTTTCATTTACGTACCTTGTGCCCTCAATTTTTTCTACATGATCGAAATACTGGCTCAGATTCTCGGTTACCTAGCATTCATCTTTCTGGCTGTTTCGCTTTGGGTTACCAACGACATTAAATTTAGGTGGATTAACAGTTTAGGCTGTTTGGCCTTTGTTTTATATGGATTATTTATCAACGCATTTCCAATTGTATTAACCAATACAGTTTTGCTGGCTATTAATATTTATTTTCTTTTTAAAATTTATCGGCGCCAGGAAAATTTTGAACTGGTTGAGTTTAATAAAGATGCGGCATTAATCCCCAAATTTTTAAATTTTTATAAAACAGATATCAATTCTTATTTTCCAGGTTTTACCATGGAAGAAAATGCAAATGATATTAAATTTGTGGTGCTACGCGACATCGTAGTTGCCAATATCTTTATTGCAACAGTTGATGAACAGGGAAATGCTTTTGTAAAAATTAATTATACCGTACCTAAATACCGTGATTTTAAAGTTGGCCGTTTTTTGTTTGAAGAAGGAAAAGAATTTCTGGAGGCCAGAGGAATCAAGACAATAATCTACAAAGAAGTACATAATTTAAAGCATGAGAAATTTATCCAAATCATGGGCTTTCAGAAAGAAGCGATTGGAAACGACTCCTGTTACTCAAAGCATTTATAGTTTCTTTTATTTACTCAATATCATTAACTTTCATCTTCTAATATAAGCAAGATGAAAAGAAAAAACTTTTTAAAGAAGACAGGAATCGCAGCTGCGTCTCTGGCTGTATTACCAAGCTCCAACTTATTCGCAGGCAGTATAGATAAACAGCAAATTAAGATTGCTCTCATCGGCGTTGGGTTTAGGGGCCAGAATCATTTGGAACTTTTATTGAGCCGTACCGATGTTGAAGTGGTTGCCATTTGCGATATTGATGACCGGATGCTTGCCAGTTCGAAAGAACAAATCAACAAAAGCGGTAAAAAGATGCCTACTGTTTTTACAGGGGATAATTATGCCTGGAAAAAAATGCTGGAACTCAAAGGACTGGATGCAGTGATAATATCTACACCTTGGGAGTGGCACAAAGAAATGGTAATAGGCTCGCTGGAAGCAGGGATAAAATATGTAGGTACCGAAGTAATACTTGGAATTACATTACAAGATCATTGGGATGTTGTAAAAGCAGCAGAAAAATACAAAGCGCATGTGATGATGCTGGAAAACGTTTGTTATCGCCGTGATGTGATGGCGGTATTAAACATGGTTCGGCAGGGTTTGTTTGGAGAAATGATTCACCTGCAAGGCGGCTATCAGCATGATTTACGTGAAGTGAAATTTAATGACGGCATAAAGGGTTATGGCGGCGGCTGCGAAATGGGGGAGAAGGGTTGGACAGAGGCTCGCTGGAGAACAGCGCATTCCATACATCGCAATGGCGATCTGTATCCTACCCATGGCATTGGCCCCATTGCCAACTATATTAACATTAACCGGGGAAATCGTTTTACAAACCTGTGTTCCTTTTCTTCAAAGTCAAAAGGCTTGCATAATCATGTAATTAAAACCTGTGGCCCAAATCACCCCAATGCCAAAGTAAATTTTAAATTAGGCGATGTGGTTACTACTTCCATCAGTTGTGCGAATGGCGAAACGATTTTGTTACAACACGATACCAGTTTACCCCGTCCTTACTCTTTAGGCTTCAGGGTGCAGGGTACCGAAGGATTATGGATGGACGTGAATAAAGGAATTTATGTTGAAGGAAAATCAACCAAACCACATCAATGGGATGATGCAAAAACATGGCTGGATAAATACGACCATCCGCTTTGGGCAAGATGGAGCAAGGAAGCAGCAGGCTCGGGCCACGGCGGTATGGATTTTTATGTGGTGCATGCTTTTATTGAATCAGCTAAGAGAAATACGCCGACGCCGCTTGACGTGTACGATGCCGCGGCTTGGAGTGCCATTACACCCTTAAGCGAACAATCTATTGCATTGGGAAACGAAACAGTTGATTTTCCAGATTTTACAGGTGGCCAGTGGATGTATCGAAAGCCTGTTTTTGCATTGGGAGACGATTTTTAAACTGTTTGAAGGAATACTACCGCAAGTTGGTTTTCTTAAGACTTTCTTAAACTTATCAACATTTGTAAATAGGTAGATAATAATACGGGCAAGAATCCGTTACCCTTTTTGAAAGGTTGACAGATTGATTCCGCTGGCAACAATTTTTTCACACCGCAACCCGTATTTATATGAAAAGGCTTTCCTTCATTTATAAAATCATTGTTGTATTGGTGGCCTGTTTTTTTGTAACGAACTACAGTTATGCTCAAAGCAACGGTATTCTTCCGCTAACTGGGCTTCGCTATTTTACGGAGGGTATTTCAGCCAAAAACATAGATGTTAAAATTGACGGTTCTCGATTGCTGAGTAACCGGATTCCGATGGATAAGGAAATTGAATTGGCACTTCAGCAACCGGAGGGATTTATGGCAGATAACAGCAAAAATATTTTTGCAGGGGCAGAAGTGGTTGTATTATCACCAAGAGGTGAGGTGCTCTCAAGCCTGCCTAATATATTGGCAAAAAATCTTACAACAGGTTTTACTGCAAAGGATTTAACAAGTTTTAATATTAAGTTTGCGGTAGCGGCATCTTTGGTAAAAAATAATTTTAACGGCACCGTAAAAATTAGGCTGTACGACTTAAAAGGTAAAAGCCAAATGCGTTTTGAATTACCGGTAACCTTTGCAAGGCCCGGAGAACGTTTACAGGTATCTAAGACGGTGGCTTCTATTAAATCTGATAACGGCGTTAATGGTTTAATCAACGGCCTGCAGGCAAAAAACATGAAAGTTGACATAGATAATTCCATTACGGTTTCTCCAAAAATGGCTTATACCAGTGTTGATATTTCTCAAATTAAAGGCTCAAGTTTGTCTGGAATATTCGAAGGCAAAGAAAATTTTTGGGTTTATGATAATAACCTCAACGAGGTTAAAATAACTGATATACTTTTAAAGAAAGTAAAAGGTGCTATGGAAAATGATTCGGTAGATTATACCTTAAAAATACCATATCGCCTGAAAGCTTTAGCTGGCAAGCAATACACGGTGCGTTTTCGGTGGGAGAGCCCAGATAAAAGTCAGGTAATTGACTTTGTTGTAACTATTTAGTTTGAATAACTGAGCAATAAAAAAGAAGCCTTTTGATTAATCAAAAGGCTTCTTTTTGTGTAATGTATCAGTTTGAAATTCTCGAAAATAATTTTGCTGTAAGTCGGAGCCTGCCTGTCTGGTAAGCAGTCTTGTGGAAGACGGATTAGCTTAATAAAGTCCCGGTTTCAACAAACTCAATCTGACAGCTTTTCAAACTTTTTCAATCGACTCTAAAAGATACGTTACAAATAACCCCATAGGAAATGATTTTGTTATCCTTTACATGCGCTTTAATGTCTTTTACATAAACCGAATCAATATTTCGAATGGTTTTGGCACATTCGGTTACTGCGGTTTGCATGGCATCTTCAATTCCTGTGGCCGATGATGCGATTACTTCAATTACTTTTACGATAGGCATAATTTATCTTGTTTTTTATTTTAGTGAATAGTTTAAAATATATTCCATTATAGCTACATAAACAAATCAACTGTCAAGTTTACAATCAGGGTTTAAAAAAAATTGCTTAACTATTTACATTTATTGATAAAATCAAAAATTGCCTTAACCGATAATTTTTTTGCATCCTGGTAATTATGATATTGCTCTGCTACAATATCAACGGCACAATCGCAGTATTTATCAGCATTTTCTTTTCCAAGAATAATACTTGTTTTATCAGAACAGTTGGAAACAAATTCCTTGATTTCACGGTTCAACCAGTACTTGGCAGCTATACGGCCAACCGTTTTACAGGATATTATTGTTACAACTGCCAAAGAAACCGCTAGTAATACAATTTTTGTCTTGTTCATTTTACAATATTTATCTACAATTTAATTATTTAATGCATACAATTTGCTGGTTACAGTTTTTTTTCTTTTGCTTATTAAATTAACTAAGGCACTATTCAGCGGTACATATTCGTTAGACAAATAGTTATTAACAATACTGTGCTGTTGGTATATTATTTGCGAATTTTCTGTTCTAAATTATCTTGTATGAAAACCATTGCTTACCTGGCCGTTAGTTGCCTTACCCTTTTATTTATTGCATTGGTATTGATTATTGTACTTTTCTTAAATCAATAAGCATCAACGGGTAATAAAATTTTGTGTTTTACATAATAAATTAAATGTAGAGACGTTATGTACAAAACCCTACCCAATGAAAAAATCTGTACCCAACTTTGCCGTACTATACAGTATCGCAATCATTTTCGCTTCCTTTTCAATTTACAGCCCAGTAAAAGCACAAGCTAAAACAGCTGATTTAAGTACGCAAAATGCTCCTGTAAACTGCTTTGTTCAGTTTAACGATGGCAGTATTAAGCAGTACGCTACCTTAAAACTGGTAACTGGTGTGCTTGTTACACCGCATTTGCTGGCAGATGAAAAGACGATTATCAATGCAAAAGATATTAAGGCCTACCGCAGCGACAAGCATTTTGCAGTTTCGGAAAAGTCTCTGGTAACGAAAAAGACTGGTCTGGTGGCTTTGGAAACCCTACCTGGCTTTGCAATTCGTATAGTAAGCGGTAAACTGAATGTTTACAGTCGTAAATATTACAATGGCAATAATGCAGTTGATGAATATTTTATACAAAATGGTAATGAAGGGCCAATTGTTGCTTATTCAGCCGATTTGATGAAGAATATTTTAAAGAGTAATGCCAAGGCTTTGGAATATTACAACAGCAAAGAAAAAATATCGCCCAAATCTAAAAAGTTAATTGCTTCAGCCGATTTGTATAATTCAGGCGAGTTGGTTTCTAAAAACTAAACTGGTTTTACCACATCATATTTATTCCTTAATTTGATTGAAAAATCAGATTAAGGAATTTTTTATGCCCCCTGTAGTAAAAGGTAATACCATTGATGAGCAGACACGCTGCGTTCACTACCATTCGGTTTTGGATATCATTGCCATTAAATTTAAATGCTGTAATACTTATTATCCCTGCTATTTCTGTCATGAGCAAGCAGCGGGCCATAAGACAGAACAGTGGCTTGAAACTGAGTTTGAAACAGCAGCCATTCTTTGTGGTAACTGTAAATCTGAGCTGACTATCAACCAGTATAAAGTATGTAATGATCAATGCCCGATGTGTAAATCAGCCTTTAATCCCAAATGTGCTAACCACAATCATTTGTATTTTGAAAAATAGCTAGTTTAACGAAACATCAAATCCTGGTGCTTTAAAATCTACATTGCTATAATCCTTCACCACATTGTACAACGTATCTCGTTCAACTGGTTTACGGCCCACTTGTTTTATTAATGTAACAAGTTCTTCGGTACTCATAGCGGGGGTTTGCTCTTCGCTGCCGGCCATGCTGTAAATTTTTGTGGAGTCATCAATGGTACCGTCAATGTCATTTACACCAAAAGATAAACTCAGTTGAGCGTTCTGCCGGCCAAGCATGGGCCAGTAGGCTTTTAAGTGCGGAAAATTATCGAGGTAAATACGTGCAATGGCATACAGGCGCATGTCTTCGGTAGTAACCGATTCGGGCACATGGCTCATAGCATTGTCCATATTGCGAAACTTCAGCGGAATAAAAGTATTGAACCCACCGGTTTTATCCTGCAGTTCTCTCAGTCGCCGCATATGATCAATACGATGTTCGTATTTTTCAATATGTCCATAAAGCATGGTGGCATTGCTGTGAAGGCCCAAATTATGTGCAGCTTCATGAATGGCCAGCCAGCCATCGCCGTCAACTTTATCTTCGCAGATTTGTTTTCTGATATCTGGATGAAAAATTTCGGCTCCACCGCCTGGTAAGCTGTCCAGCCCGGCTTCATGCAATTGCTTCATTCCTTCTTCCACACTAAGTTTTGCTTTGCGGAACATATAATCCAGTTCTACCGCTGTAAATGCCTTTACATGCAATTCGGGACGATGCGCTTTTATCTTCTGCATTAGCTCAATAAAATAAGCCATATTCATTTTAGGGTGAACGCCGCCTACAATATGCACTTCGGTGATAGGCTTGCCATCGTAGGTTTTTACAATATCCAGCATCTGCTCAATGCTCAGTTCCCAGCCCTCTTCTTTTTTTGCATACAAACGTGAGTACGAACAAAACTCGCAACTAAAAACACAGACATTGGTTGGCTCTATATGAAAGTTTCGGTTGAAGTAAGTTTTATCCCCGTGTAATCTTTCTCTTATAAAATTTGCTAATGCACCAACGAATGGCAGACTGCCTTTTTCGAAAAGCTGTAGGCATTCTTCATCTGTAATTCTTTGGCTGCTCTTTACTTTTTGGGCAATGGTTTTAAGGTTTTCGTCAGCTGAAGTTTCAATCAAAATATCTATCGTATCAGTCATCTCAAAAATTTTTACAAATTTACGATGATATGTTATGTTTTTATGCTTCTAATTTGTTGATGAAAGGGTTGTAAAAAATAAGGAAAGGAAGTGTCCTGTGTTTAATAAATGTATATCTTCCGCATCTGAAATTAAACAAAGCTATATGACAATTAAATTCCGGCTCACCTTGATGAGCTTTTTACAGTTTTTTGTTTGGGGTGCTTGGCTGATAACAGTTGCCAATTATTGGTTTGGAACCAAACAATGGGATGGACAATTGTTTGGTGAAGTATTTGCTACGCTTGGGTTTTCGTCGCTTATTATGCCTGCGCTAACCGGCATTATTGCCGACAAATGGATGAATGCCGAGAGATTGTATGGCATATTGCATATTCTTGGCGGAATATTTTTAGCCTGTTTGCCCATGGTAGATGATCCAGCAACTTTTAGAAACGTGGTTTTTGCTGCCATGCTATGTTATATGCCCACCATCTCTTTGTCAAACTCAATTGCTTATTATATTTTAAAGAATAATGAGTTTGATGTAGTAAAAGTTTTCCCACCAATCAGGGTGTGGGGTACCATCGGTTTTATTGTAGCCATGTGGGTTACAAACCTAACTGGCAATAAGGCATCGGTAAATATGTTTTATATTTCGGCAATTGCGGCTGTAATTTTGGGACTATATTCTTTCTCTTTGCCAAAGTGCCCACCACCTAAATTGATTTCGGAAAATGCCAGTTGGACTGAAAAACTAGGACTGAATGCATTTAAATTATTTGGCACCACAAAAATGTTTTTGTTCTTTTTGTTTTCTATGTTTTTAGGCGCCGCACTGCAGTTGACCAATATGTACGGCGATGTATTTTTATCTGAATTTGCTAAAGTACCCGAATACACAGACTCTTTTGTTGTGAAATATTCAACCATCATTTTATCTATATCTCAAATTTCTGAAACACTGTTTATTCTGGCTATTCCTTTTTTCCTAAAACGTTTCGGTATAAAATATGTAATGCTGATATCAATGCTGGCTTGGGTTTTACGATTTGGCTTGTTTGCCTACGGTGATCCAGTTGGCGGTTTATGGATGATTATAGCTTCTTGTATTGTGTACGGTATGGCATTCGACTTCTTCAATATTTCTGGCTCATTATTTATAGAAACAACAACCGATGCAAAGATTCGCTCAAGTGCGCAAGGACTTTTCATGATGGTCACCAATGGTTTTGGTGCTGTGCTTGGAAGTTTAATCAGCGGCTGGATGATACAATCTTATTACACATCGGCAGAAGGCGTACGTGACTGGCACAGCATCTGGTTGGTGTTTGCAGGTTATGTTTTGGTGGTGGCAGTCTTGTTTTTCTTTTTCTTCAAACACAAACACGATCCCAAAGCATTAATAAACGTGCAGCATTAATTTAAACTCAACTATTGCTGTATTAAAAATCCCCTGCTAAAAACAGGGGATTTTCTTATCTGCGAAATCATAATAATCGAAAAAAAGTAGCAATTATTATTTATGTTGCTCAATCTTCTTTACAAAGTTTGATTTTGGTTGTGCGCCAACCAGTTTATCAACTACCTGACCACCTTTTACAAAAAGGATTGCCGGAATACTGGTAATGCCGTAGTTCATTGAAATCTGCGGATTATTATCAACGTTTACTTTGCCAATATTTACAGTACCATCGTAATCTTTAGCCAGTTCTTCAATTACTGGACCTATTGCACGGCATGGACCGCACCATTCTGCCCAAAAATCAATAACCGAAAGTTTATCTGAGTCTAATACTTCTGCTTGAAAAGTTGCATCTGTGAATTCTAGTGCCATAATATTTATTTTTAATTGTTATTTGTTTATAGGTGAGGAGCAAAGTTAGTTCCAAAAGGGTTAATATGCTGTTATGACATATCCACAGGATGTTATGAATTAACATTGTCAGTAAAAGTAGTCATAGTGGCTGGAATGATGCAAAAATATGCCCAAATTAGTACTTGCAATAAGCCCAATTGAGAATTATCTTTATAGACTAAACTTAATTACTATGTATCAGATTAGAGAAGTTTTTCAGGCAAAACCAGGCAAAGCAAAAGACCTAGTTAAGATATTTAAAGCTGCTGCACCTCATTTTGAAAAAACATCGGATATGCACAACATGAAAGTGTTGACCGACGTAGTAGGTAATTACTGGACTGTTATCGTTGAAACTGAAACAGAAAATATCGGTGATTTTTTCAGCAGTATGCGGTCCGCAACTATGAGCGACGAATTAAAAGACATTATGAAAGGTTATATGGAATGTGTGGCTGGTGGGCACAGGGAAATCTATTTGGTCGAATGATAAGTTGCCTTCCTTTTATGCCGTTATAACACTTACTTCAATGTCTTTATTCTCATTAAGATAGGAAGCCAGATCGTCGTTCATTGTAACACTCTTCTCCAAACTATACATACCTATTTTATAGCTATGGCGGTTGTCAATTACGTTGAACTTTATGGAGGTTTTACCGGGGTTTGCTTTAACATTGGCATCTATAAATTCCACCATTTCTTCATTTATAAACTGTGGTTCTACCTCAATAATAACCTGTTTTGTTAAGGTTGATTTTATCGTATCAAGCAAATGAAGTTTGGTGATATTAAAATCGTAAGACTGACCATCATATCGTTGCCGGAAACCACCTTCTATCAATATAATTAATCCTTTATCTAGATAATTATTATACTTTACATAGTCTTCGCTCCAAAGCATAAATTCGGCCTTGCCAGTGTAGTCTTCAATACTTAAAATGGCAAAATTCTTTCCTTTTTTTGTCAACCGGTGCTGTACATCAACTACCAATCCAGCCAGACGGAAACTCATCAGCGGATTAGCGCTTTCATTTACGCCAACTTTAAATTCAACATAATCGGCCAGGGGCGTTATATTGTAATGCCGCATTTCAAATTTGTAATTATCCAACGGATGTCCACTCATGTACATACCCGTAACTTCCTTCTCATAATCCAGTTGTTCAGCAAGTTGCCACGGTTCGCATACCGCTAATTTAGGCGGTACAATATCCGGCATCTGTAAATCGCCAAATAGGGTATTAGCCGAGTTGGCATTTTGCGCCTGAAAAATACTACCGAACTTTAATATCTTCTCCAGCCCCTGCATATCGCCGGGAGCCTGAAAGAAGTATTGGGCACGGGTTATATCCTCAAAACAATCAAAAGCACCGGAGTAAACTAAGCTCTCCAATGATTTTTTATTGGCCGAGCGATGATTAACACGTTTTGCTAAATCATAAATAGACGAATAGTGCCCATGTTTATTTCTTTCCTCAATAATGTTTATAATGGCATTTTCGCCAACGCCTTTTAAGCCACTAAAACCAAAACGAATTTCACCTTTTTTATTTACGGCAAAACCGTTATTCGATTCATTAATATCGGGGCCAAGCACTTTTAATCCCATACGCTTACACTCTTCCATAAAGAATGTAATCTTGTCAATACTGCCTGCATGATTCAACACTGCAGCCATGTATTCGCTGGGGTAGTGGGCTTTTAAATAAGCCGTTTGGTAAGCCACAAAAGCATAACAGGTAGAATGCGATTTGTTGAAGGCGTACTGGGCAAATTTCTCCCAGTCAGTCCAAACCTTTTCTAAAATTTTTGCATCATGCCCCTTTGCAGTAGCACCTTCCACAAACTGTACTTTCATTTTATCCAGTACCGCTTTCTGTTTTTTACCCATGGCCTTACGCAGAATATCAGCATCGCCTTTGCTAAAGCCACCCAGCTTTTGAGAGAGCAACATCACCTGCTCCTGATAAACGGTAATACCGTAGGTTTCTTTCAAAAATTCTTCCATATCCGGCAAGTCATACTCTACTTGCTTTTTCCCATGCTTTCGGTCAATGTACTCAGGAATATAGGCCATCGGGCCGGGGCGATACAGGGCGTTCATCGCAATTAGGTCATCAAATTTATCAGGCTTAAGCTCCCGTAAATATTTCTGCATACCCGGACTCTCAAACTGAAAAGTTCCGTTTGTATCGCCACGCTGATAAAGTTGATAAGCTTTTTCGTCATCCAAAGGAATTTCATCAATGGCGATTTCTACTCCGTGATTTTGTTTGATAAGTTGAAGTGCCGTCTTTAAAATACTGAGGGTTTTTAAACCCAGGAAGTCCATTTTAATTACGCCAGCTTCTTCAATAGAACCACCTTCAATTTGCGTTAACCATAATTCCGATTCTTTGGAGGTAGCTACGGGCAACAGTTCTGTAAGGTCTTTTGGCGCAATGATAATAGCAGATGCATGAATGCCTGTGTTTCGAACAGAACCTTCCAATATTTCTGCTTCATGCAATATTTTGCTTGGCAGGTCATCACCAGCGTATATTTCTCTCAGCTTTTTTACATTTTCAATATCCTCGGGCTGCAGTTGTTCTTTTTCTTCTAAAGATTTTTCACCTTCTTTAATGGTGAATGGTGCATGTAGCAATCTTTTTAAATTAATACCTGGCCTTTCAGGAACCAGTTTGGAAATAGCCCTGCTTTCTGCCAGCGGTAAATCCATCACCCGAGCCACATCGGCAATGCTTGATTTGGCAGCCATGGTACCATAAGTAATAATCTGCGCCACTTGATTTTTACCGTATTTCTGTACCACATAATCCAATACTTTTTGCCGGCCTTCGTCATCAAAATCTGTATCTATATCTGGCATCGATTTACGCTCCGGATTCAAGAAACGCTCAAATAGTAAATTGTATTTTATGGGGTCGATATTGGTAATGCCAATGCAATACGCAACCGCACTGCCTGCAGCAGAACCACGTCCCGGGCCAATAAACACGCCCATATCACGGCCAGCCTTAATAAAATCGCTTACAATTAGAAAGTAACCGGCAAAGCCCATTTTTTCAATAATACCCAACTCAAAGCTGAGGCGTTCTTCGGCCTCGGGCGTAATAATTTTATAACGTTCTTTAGCACCCGACCAGGTTAAATGTGCCAGATATTCATCCTGGGTTTTATAATTGGCAGGCACGGTAAAGTGGGGGAGCAGAATATCTCGTTTGAGATCAAGTAATTCAACCTTATCAACAATTTCGTTGGTGTTGTCAATGGCTTCGGGTAAGTCTTTAAAAACCTCACTCATTTGGGCACCCGTCTTTAAAAAGAACTGGTCGTTAGGAAAAGCAAAGCGTTTATTTTTAGCAAACACATCATCATCGGTAAATTCACGCAGAGCAGGTGTGCTTTGTTTTTCGCCGGTGTTAATGCAAAGTAGAATATCATGTGCATTAAAATCCTTCTGATCTACATAGTGCGAATCGTTGCTGGCAATTACTTTAACATTATATTTCTTTGCAAACTTCAGCAACACTTCATTCACTTTTTCCTGATCCGGAATTCCGTGCCGCTGCAGTTCCACATAATAATCATCCTGAAAGATATTAAGCCACCATTTAAATTCGTTCTCTCCTTCTTCTTCACCCTTTTTTAAAATGGTTTGCGGCACCAATGCACCCAAGCAGCAAGTAGTTGCAATAAGGCCTTCATGATATTTATGAATAAGTTCTTTATCTATCCTCGGGTATTTTGAATACAGGCCTTCGATATATCCCAGCGAAGTCAATTTTACCAAATTTTTATAACCTTGCGCATTTTTAGCAAGTAATATCTGGTGATGCCGCGGATCTTTTTCTTCTTTGCTGAAAGTTTTACGGTGCCTGTCTTGTGTAATATAAAACTCACAACCTACAACAGGCTTTACTTTTAGCGTACCATCATCATTCTTATGTTTGTAAGCTTCTTTTACAAATTCAAAAGCGCCAAACATATTGCCATGGTCGCTGATAGCCAATGCAGGCATGTCATCTGCAATGGCTTTTGAGTATAAATTTTTAATGGAAGCAGCTCCATCTAACAAAGAAAATTGGGTATGTACGTGTAAATGCGAAAACTTCATATCAATAACAGGGTTGGTTACAAATATCGTTAACAATAATCTGCCTGTCTAATTCGTTTTTCCACAGTAAAGTACCCAGTAACATAGTTTTTTAATAAAACGTTAATGGGTTGTATTTAAGCAAAATGGAGCTTAACTTTGCGCAACATTAGAAAAAGTATTATATATAACAAGTTTGTAGGACAGGAATCGCAGATAGGAATAGATTAACAGAATAATCAAAGAAACAAAAGGAGCGTAAATAACACAAGATTAAGTTGTACTTGCGTTTTAAACCCAAAGTTTACATATGCAAAACTTATTTTTTGTTGCTGTTGTCATCAGCATTTTTTCAGGAGCAACTTTATCGGCCAAAGCACAACCCTCTGTGAATATTGAGCGGTTGAATGATAATACGCCGGTAAAAAAATCACCTAAATTTATTGACGGAATAGCAATTAATACTGCAGCTGAGACTGCGTTGGACTCCAAAATTATTAACAAAGCAGCCGCACCAATAATTGCTAAATATGAAAACGAGGCTTCTGCCATTGAGCGTTGCTCTGCCTTACAATTTAAATATTCCATTTTGTTGGATATGGATGTGGAGAAAGTGACTAATCTCGTTTTATTAAAAGAAGTAGAAAATTGGTTAGATACTCGCTATCGCTATGGCGGGGCTAACGAAAAAGGCATTGACTGTAGTGCTTATACTGGCGCTTTACTAACAGATGTATATGGGCTGAACCCTCCAAGAACGTCACGTGCACAATTTGAAGAAAGTGAAAAAGTAGAAAGAGAAGATTTGGTTCAAGGCGATTTAGTATTTTTTAACACCCGCCGTAGAGGAAGAGGTGTAAGCCATGTAGGATTGTACTTAGGCAATGGTTATTTTACCCATGCAGGTTCAAGCACGGGTGTTACCATTAGCAACCTAGATGAAAGTTATTGGAGCAGCAAGTATATTGGCGGCGGTAGAATAATAGCGCCGGAGCCGGAACAATAAAATTTTTATTCAAAATATGTAGGGGAGATATTAATCTCCTTTTTTTATGCCCAACCTTTTTTGAACAACCTGCCAAACCGGCAACAGATCCGGAGAAAGTTTTAGTAAAAATGCACCGCTTATGAACAGGATTAAAAAAAGCGCACTGCGGCTTATGATGCCGGGAAAACCATGCAGATTCATGAATAAATAATAGCAGCCCAAATAGGTTAAAACGCCAAGCAACAAGGTGTACAAAGTTTTTGCTGTAAACGGTTGCAGATTAAACTTCTTTATGAGGAATATATAACGAATGGTATTGTAAATGGTAAAGGTTATCAGGTTGGCAATAGCAGGCCCCATTACGCCGTAGTAGTATTTAGTAAGGATATAATTGAGCGGCAGCGTAAGCGAAAGAAGTATGATACCGGTAAAAAAATCAAAGCGCCAGCGGGTGGAAGTATTAATAATCTGGCTGCTAACACCGGTGCCCATATCAATAATCCGCATCAGGCCAATATAAAAGAAAACCCACTTAGCATCTATATATCCACTTTGTAAATTAAAACTGAAAACGGCATCTGAAAAATTTAACCAGATTAATGAAAACATCCCGACGGAAAAAAATAACTGATTAATCGAGGAACTGTGGTAGATGCGATTAATTTTTTTCATGTCCTTATCTTTCCAGGCCTTAGACAATGCACCTAAAGATGAAGAAATAATACCCCGCTGCGGTGCCTGAATTAGGCTGGCGATATTTTGCGCCAATGTATAAATTCCCGCCAATGCAAGCCCATTGGGTAATACAGCGGCAATGATGATGGTATCAAACACCATCGAAATGGTAAATACCAGACTACCGCCGTAAACAAACGCAATTAAAGCGATTATCTTTTTAAAAAATTTTTTACTAACCCTGCTAACAGAAAAGGTAAAACTGATATGTCCTTTAGCAATTAAATATACCATTAGTATAATAGCAACAACCAGAAAAGTAAAAGAATATAATTTGATAAACAAATCGAAAGATGCAATGATGCCTGCAAAACTCAACAGGATGAGTAGGGTGGTTAAAACCCGGAACTGTACCTCACGTAAAAAATTGGAAAGCACCGCCTTTTTTAACTGCCAGGCATAGGCTTCCAGAATGCAAAAAAGTGTAAGCCCCAGCCCAAATGGAAAAATATAGTAGTAGTATTTTATAAAATCGGGAGAATTGGTCCCGTATTTTTGTATCACTAGATCTTTAAAAACAATGCCCGAAATTACCACTAGGCAAAATCCTAGCAATGAAAACAAAAGCACCCAACTAAACATGTCGTTTTTTTTTGGAGGGAGATTGTCGTTATAGTAAGGATAGAATTTATGAATATAAGCCGGCATACCCAAACTGGCAAAGGAATACATAATATTTGCGATGGCCATAAAAATACCTGTGAGCCCGTATTCGGCCTGGGAAAAACCGCCTTCTCTGGTAAATAAATAAGTATTAAAAAAACCGATAGCAAAGCCTATGTACACCACCATAGATGAAATAATACTTTGCTTACGAATTTGCGACATAGCTGCTAAATTACTTTACCTTTTTAGTTTTTATGTAGAAATTCTCATCAACTTTAAAATCTTTATCCTGCCCCGGCATAATCTTGATCGTTTCCCACTCTTCAGTTGGGTTTACCCAATACTCAATTCCCAGGAATAATTTCAGTGGAAGATTAAAGCCCTTTACACAATTTGTATAACGAAACATAAACTTGCGGCCCTCCAATTTATACTCCAGCACCGGTATGTCTGTAGTACGTAAATACTGGTCGAACAATTTGCTGAAATCTATTTTACTTTCTTTGCTGATATAGTCTTCAACTTGTTTGGTAGTCACTGTCTGATGATAAAAATTGTTGTTCAGTCCACGCAAAATATTCCTGAATTTTTCATCATCATTAATAACCTGCCTTATCATGTGTATCATGTTGCCACCCTTATAATACATATCGCCACTGCCCGATTTATTTACATTGTAACTGCTGATGATGGGTACATCATTCGAAATGTTTTTTCGGGTGCCCTGTACGTACGCATTACCAGCTTCTTTGCCATAATAGTAATCAGTAAACAAGGTTTCGCTGTAATTGGTAAAGCTTTCATGTATCCACATATCGGCCACATCTTTACTGGTTATGTTATTGGCGAACCATTCGTGGCCGCTTTCGTGTACAATAATAAAATCCCATTTTAGTCCCCAGCCGCTGCCGCTGAGGTCTCGGCCGCGGTAACCATTCTTAAACCCATTGCCATAAGCGGTGGCGCTTTGATGTTCCATACCGAGGTGCGGTGCTTCCACCAGTTTGTAACCGTCTTCATAAAAAGGGTAGGGACCAAACCAGTATTCAAAAGCCTGCATCATACGTGCGGCATCTTTAAATTGTTCTTTGGCTTTATCTAGGTTATAATCTAGCACCCAGTAATCCATATCCAGTTTGCCTTTTACGCCCTCATACACTTCGTCAAAATGTACATACTTGCCAATGTATGGAATGATATTGTAGTTGTTGATGGGATTGGTAACTGCCCAATCGTAAGTTGCTGTACCATCACTATTGATTGTTTTGCCACGATAACGCCCGTTGCCCACACACATTAAATTGGCCGGCACGGTAATATGCATTTCGGAACTATCGGGTTCATCGGCCTGGTGATCTTTACAAGGGTACCAAACGCTAGCGCCTAGTCCCTGACAGGCGATACTTACAAAAGGATTATTGTTTTTATCTTTTTTCCAGATAAGGCCGCCATCCCATGGAGGGTTGCGAGCAATACGTGGTTTGCCGTGGTACGAAACGTTTAAGAAGTTTATAGTTTGTAGTTTGCAGTTGTTTAGCGTAAAGAAATAAGAATTTCCATCTTTGCTTATTTCCGACATTTTTACCCGCTGATGCAGCAGTTTTTTTGAATCGGTATCAGAAAAATACTCAAGCTGAATTTCATCAAGTATCATCGGTTCCTGCAAATCAATCTGCATAACCGTTCCCTTCTTCAATACTTTAAATTGAATAATATTATACCCACTAATCGTACTATCCTCCAAATTAAACTTTACATGCAAATCATATTTTAACACATCCCACCAATCACGGCTTGGGCCGTAGGTACCACGCAGGGTATCGGCATGGGTAAACTCCTTTGTTTGTGGCAACGCTTGAGCGTTAACTGAATTATAAATTAAGAATGAAAAATTAATAATTAAGAAAGCCTTTGCTATTTGTTTCATGTGTAAGTATATAAATGCTAATTTAGTTTTCTTTAGTTTGAAATATGCACCTTTCATCAAATAAAACTGTATTTCATAAAAGCGTAGCTTTTATCCTTTGTGCCTTCGTGCCTTTGTGGTTCATTGTTTTTTCTTCTTGTAAAAACCACAATCACCCCGATAAAAAGATATTCCACTATAACGAAAGCAGCGGCCTAGCCTCACTTGATCCTGCCTTTGCTAAAAATAAGCAGGTAATGTGGGCCTGTCATCAACTCTATAACACGCTCATAGAAATTGACAGCAATATGCAGATGCAACCATCGCTGGCAACTCATTGGGATATTTCGGATGATAATTTAATTTTTACTTTTTATTTACGCCAAGATGTGTTCTTTACTAGCGATGCCTGTTTTACAAACAGCAAGGGAAGAGCATTAACCGCCCATGATGTGGAGTACAGTTTTAAACGTATTATTGATAAAAGCACCGCCAGTCCCGGTGCATGGATTTTTAATAACCGGGTAGATTCTGTAAATGGTTTTAAAGCACTTGATGATACAACCTTTCAATTAAAATTGATCCGTCCCTTTCAATCCATACTCGGTATTTTAAGTATGCAGTACTGTTCCATCATTCCAAAAGAAGCAGTGGAAAAATATGGAAATGATTTTCGCCGCCAACCGGTA
>JBKJPN010000042.1:0-3851 GCA_046595125.1 Ferruginibacter sp. | reverse complement strand
AACAGGAAGTGTTTCCGATGAAAGGACTTCCTGTTTTTATTAAACTATTGGCCGACACCCTAAACAAAAAGATAGGTTCGGTGGCATCAATTCATTCAAGGTTAATCCCTCAAAATATTATCCACTCCCAACCCTCCGACTCCCTCTTTAAGCCCATGATGCATCGCAGCGATAATTTCTTTGCCGAACAAACCTTACTCATGGCAAGCAACGAATACCTAGGTTATATGAGTGATGAAAAAATGATTGATACCATTTTAAAAACCTCGTTGAACGACCTTCCGCAAAAACCAAAATGGGTAGATGGCAGCGGCCTCAGCCGTTATAATTTATGTACGCCGCAAACGCTGGTCTTTCTATTAAATAAAATAAAAACCGAATTTGGCTGGGAGCGGGTTAAAAACATATTACCTACAGGCGGAACCGGCACCTTGTCATCCTATTATAAGAAAGACAGTAGCTATATTTACGCTAAAACCGGTACCCTTAGTAATAACTGCGCCCTAAGCGGTTATCTTATCACCCAACAGGGGAAATTCCTTATTTTTTCGGTTTTAGCCAATAATTACCAAGGGGGCGCCACCCCTGTTCGCAAGGCTGTAGAGCAATTTTTGCTAGCTATCAGAAAAAAATATTAACCTTTAGGCAACACTTTCAATAACTGCCGTATCTAACTAAGGCAAGAAAGCCCCTTTTAATCCTTTAACCAACAAACTCTTTTTATGAAAAAATTTATTACCCTGCTGTTGCTTACCCTTACAGCATTTACCTTTAAAACTCAGGCACAAACCACCGTTTGTAATGCCGAGTTTTCGGTACAGTACCTAACCAATTTCAATGTAAAATTTAATCCGGTTATTACCATTGGCTCGCCAACTTACCAGCATATCTGGAATTTTGGCGATGGCAGCCCAGTAAGTAATGCTGTGTCGCCCACACATACTTATGCAGTGCCGGCCAACTATACAACAATACATACCATCATCAGGTATAATGCCAATAATGTTCCGGAATGCACCCAGTCATTCACAAAAATTGTAACCATTACGCCGGAATGTAACCTGGTGGTTGATTTCAGCTGGACCAGTACGGCTGCCAACCCTTTGGTGGTTGCGTTTACCAACCTTTCGGTACCGCTAGCAGCTACTGATTCAATCACCTGGAATTTTGGTGATAATACTAGTTCTCATGATGTAAACCCAGTACATACCTATGCTAACGCCGGTACTTACAATGTTTGCTTGATAGTAAAAAAATGGCCAGTAACAACCAATGCTCCCTGCATCAAGTATATCTGTAAAACAGTTGTGGTTACAGCTCCATGCACTTTACAGGCGTATTTCAGTTCTCAAAATGATCCAAACAATCCCTTAAAAGTTTATTTCACCAATCAGTCTGTACCAAGCAATGCTACCGATTCGGTAAGGTGGACTTTTGGTGACGGCACATCAATCAGCGGCCTACAAAGCGACCCCAATGTGGCCAACCCGGTTCATATTTATGCCAACGCTGGAACCTATAATGTATGTATCCGTGTTAAGAAAAATAACACCTCAACTCCACAATGCGTTCGTGAATTCTGCAAGCTGGTTACTGTAACCGAACCTTGCACCTTGCAAGCTTATTTCAGTTCTCAAAATGATCCAAACAACCCCTTAAAAGTTTATTTCACCAATCAGTCTATACCAAGTAATGCTACCGATTCGGTACGCTGGACTTTTGGAGACGGTACGTCAATCAGCGGCCTGCAAAGCGACCCCAACGTAGCGAACCCAGTTCATATTTATGCTCACGCGGGCACCTATAATGTTTGTATCCGAGTTAAGAAAAATAACAACTCAACGCCAAACCAATGCGTACGAGAATTCTGCAAAAACGTTGTAGTTACAGAGCCGTGCACACTAATGGTTGATTTCAGCTCGCAGCCGCTTGCTGGCCAGCCGATGAAGTTTCAGTTTACCAATTTGAGTACGCCTTCGCATGCTTCGGATTCATTAAAATGGACTTTTGGCGATGGCAGCACCCTTACCGGTTTGCAAAGTGATCCAAATGTTGCCAACCCAATCCATCAATATGCTCAGCAAGGAATATATACGGTTTGTCTGCGAGTTAAAAAGAATAACAATACGACAGCGAACACCTGTGCAAGGGATATTTGCAAAACGATCACGGTTATTGAACCATGTACATTACAGGTTGATTTCAGCTCACAACCCACAGCTACCAATCCTTTGCGGATACAGTTTACCAATTTAAGCACACCGTCTCACCCCACTGATTCTTTAACCTGGAACTTTGGTGACGGAGTAACCCTGCGGGGAGTTCAAAGCAATCCTGCTATTGCAAATCCGATTCATGAATATGCTGCCCCAGGAACTTATACTGTATGCCTGATTGTAAAGAAGAACAACAGCGTAACAACCAATAATACCTGTGTACGATATGTCTGCAAAACCCTTGTAGTCACTCATCCTTGTAATTTTCAGGCATCATTTACCTGGAGAGCAGATTCGGCCAACTACAAAAAAATACATTTTACCAATACTACCAATGCACCTACAGCTGCATCAACCGCCACTTGGACTTTTGGCGACGGCGCTACAGCAACTACCTGGAATGCTGTTCATGAATACGCACAGCCGGGTACATACAGGGTTTGCTTGAGAGTGTTATCTGGACCTAATTGTGTACGGGAGAACTGCGATACAGTGGTTATTCACACTCCACCGCCGCCTTGTAACAACCAGAGCAATTTTACTTTTGTACGGGCTACCAATAACAGCCAGACCTATACTTTCATTCCGGCTTACCAATCCAATACCGTACAATACACTTGGACATTTGGAGATGGTACTGGCAGCCACGATATGATTGCCACTCACCACTATGCACAGCCTGGTACTTATACCGCCTGTCTGACAGTTTGGAGGAGTTCAACCTGTGCAAGCACTACTTGCCATACTATACAGGTAACGCAGCAAATTAATTGCGATACGGTGCATGTAACTTATAACTACCAGCGTGATCCGCAAGTGCCTAATAAAATTTATTTTAATGCAGTAAGCAATCTGCCGATACTAGACCAAACCTGGACTATTACCCGGTTACCGGCTTCTACCACCAATCCGCCGGTAATTCTGCATCAAAATAATCCTGTTTATACTTTTGGTGATACAGGAACTTATAGGGTTTGCTTAAGGGCTATTACTTTGGGCGGGTGTGTAAAGGAATTTTGCAGAGAGATACGGGTTACATCGCTGGGATCAACCAATGCATGTACGCTGGCGGCTTTTCCTAATCCGGCTTCAACCATGGTTAATGTAAACGTGAATTTAACGCTGCCCGAAATGATTCACACATATATTTATAACAGCCTGAATGTACTGGTACTGGATAACCATCAACAAGGATTTACAGGAAATAATTTGGTGAGTGTACATGTAAGCGCACTGCCAGCGGGGCAGTACATCATAAAAGTAATCTATGGAAACAGGACCTGTTATGCCAGTTTTCAAAAATTGTAATGATAGGGTTATTTAATGCAAAAGCCTGTAACAGTTATGTTGCAGGCTTTTTTGTATCACGCAGGTGGCGTATCCAGCGTGAAACAACCTTATCGCCCAAACATTTTATCCAATTCATCTTTTTTAAACTCCAGATAAGTTGGTTTACCATTGGCGGTACTGTTAGGTGTACTGCAATTAAATAATTCCTCAATTAAAACTTTCATTTCTTTCTCCGTTAACGAAGTTCCGGCTTTGATGGATTGTTGCAACGCAAGCGAACGCAATAATTTTTCCCTTTTGCTGTATTTCAAATCGTTGCTGAAATGTTGGAGCAGTACAAACATT
>JBKJPN010000152.1:0-16148 GCA_046595125.1 Ferruginibacter sp. | reverse complement strand
ATAAACAAGTACATTTTGAAAGTGAATTACCCGATGACATGAAAGCCGTTATTGAAAAATGGAAAAAGTACATCGGACATAAAGAATTGTAAAAAACAAAAGGTCCGCTTTACAGCGGACCTTTTTAACTAAAACTGCCTGATTTAGTTTTTCACAATTTTCAACATCTGATTCATTCTACTTTTAATTTACAACAATTTTGTGTACTGACTGCTCACCGGTTAATTTATTAAATACCCTGATACTGTAAAACCCAGGTTTCAGATTTTCTATCTTTAGGTTATTGTTTGTAATATTAACCCATTGCTTTACTACCCTGCCACTAAGATCTACAATAGAAATATTACGGGCACTGTTCTGGTCTTCAAATAAAATAGTTGCATTTCCATCAAAGCTCGGATTTGGGAATACACTGATTTTACCGTTTTGGTCACCTCTCACTATACTAACTTCACTAATTTTTTGTACTGCATTTATGTCTAGCTGTAGGATGCGGTATTGAGAAATCCCTTTTGTATTATTTGCATCAGTAAATGAATAATTTAAATCAATACTACTATTTCCATTAATGGCTCTGGTAGGTACAAACGTCATATTTTCCCATCTGCCGCTTGTATTACGCTGCACATAAAACCCATTGTTATTTTGTTCGGTAGCTGTTACCCATGTAACCAATACATTTTGGGAAGATGAACGCATAGCTCTAAAAGATTTGAAATAAACAGGAAGCGGACCTCCTGCAGTTGCTGTAATTAAAACATTATCTATTACAAAATTTAGAGATCCATTTACATTGCAGCTCACTTGACTAATATCCAGTAAAACGATAAACGCAGTATTCGCAGGCACACTTGCATCTAGTTGGGCTACTAAAGTATTCAAGCCGGTATTTAAGTTTAAAGGTATCTCACCGCTGGTTGCCAAGGTATCTCTGCTGTTGGCCGCCAGTATAAAAATTCTCGCTGTACCACTACACGGGGTTGTACCAAAAAGCTGGTCTTCGCACCTCAGGCGATTACCTTTATAAACATATCCTTCAAAACGAACAATTACAGTAGAATTTGCACTAACGGCTTGAAGTACAGAAGTTTCAAATCCTGATTTATTTGTACCGCCACTTCCAATACTTGGGCCCGCAACAATTCCCTGATTTGCTGTACAATTGCCGCCTACATTTCTACTGTACGCATCAATTTTAGCTGCCACCAGTGACCAACCTGGGGGAAGGCCATTGTTAAAATTTTCAAAAACAGGGACTGTTTGAGCAGTTGTACAGGACACTAATGCGATAGCAATCGCCATAAGTAAAGACTTTTTCATGATTTTTTGTTTTACGTGGTGAGATAAAATGAAAACCTGTTAACTAATAAATTAACAGAAGCCTTTGTAATGGGAGATTGGAAAAATTACCTATTGATTTTCGGGTAATAACAGCTTTGTATCAACACAGCTAAAAAGCTACGTATTTATAGTGTCATTATCAGGATTCGGATTATGCAAAAAGTATTTTCCCTTTTAAACCATGTTTAGGATTGCTACTAATTGTTAATCTTATCCAGTACACAAAGGTGAGGGCTTTAGAAGTTAGCATTGTTACACAAAACTGTAATTAGATTACATCATTCACATATTTTGTGCTTTAGGTAGTTTTAGATGCTAAGCAAGAGCATCGCTAATATATGTACTGGCTGTATAAGTCCTATAATCCCATAATCAGCTACATTGTAAAATGCTACAATAATCATCCAAAGAGCACCCTCTTTATCCAAGCAAATTAATTACTGTTCAATACAATGACTCGCACGGAATAGTTGTCGAAACTGACGATAAATTATTAGAGCAGTCTAATGATATGCCGCTGATAGAATACAGACTGGAAAAGTGTCGTACGCAACAAATATGGATGTATATGTAATTGAGAGGGAATCCACTTTTTTTTACTTATTACTTTTATGGCGGCTTAACGCTTTGGATGCAAAGTAACTAGGTTTCATACATCCTGTAATAAATAAACAAGTCCATTTTGAATGCGAATTACCAGCCGACATGAAAGTCGGTATTGAAAACTGGAAAAAGTACCCCGGGCAAATAGACCACTAAATAACGTAATTCCAGTTATTACTATCGGCTACAACACCCAGTCTTATCTGTTCCAGTTTACCTTTTACTTTAAACAATAAATTATTATCGCTGTATTGCGGTAATCTAAAATCGATACCATTAATATTAATACATTTTATTGGAGCAACTACAGCCGCTGTGCCAGCACCAAATGCCTCCGTAATGGTTCCCGACTTAAAAGCTTTCTCCAGTTCAGCGACTGCTATCGGTCGTTCTTCGGTCTTATACCCCATTTCCTTTGCCAAGGCTAACAACGAATCTCTTGTAACGCCATCCAATATTGAATCGGATAAAGGTGCAGTAACCAGTGTATCGTTTATCACAAACATCACATTCATCATACCCGATTCCTCAATAAATTCATGAGTTGTACCATCAGTCCACAAAACCTGATCGTAGCCTTCCTGTTTTGCATTTTTTGTGGGCAGAAAAGATGCGCCATAGTTGCCTCCGCATTTGGCAAAGCCTGTTCCACCTTTGGCAGCACGTATATATTGTGTTTCAACTTTTACTTTTACAGGATTGGCATATAGTGAAGGAACAGGCCCTGTAAAAATGATAAAGCGATATTCATCTGATATTTTTACACCAAATCTAGCTTCGCTGGCAAAAACAAATGGCCGGATATATAATGCATGACCGGGTTTAGAAGGAATCCATGCTTTGTCCAGATCAATCAATTGCATCATCCCGTCCATAAAAATATCTTTAGGTACTACCGCCATACACATCCGCTCCAGCGATTTTACAAACCGGTCATAATGTTTTTCAATTCTGAAAATATTGATGCGACCATCATCCATCCTGAAAGCCTTCATCCCTTCAAAAACAGTTTGACCATAATGCAGCGCCAAAGCCGATGGACTTAAGGAAAGATTGGCGTAAGGAAGAATCTGCGGTTGTTTCCATTCGCCGTAGGCGTAATCACAAACCAGCATATGGTCGGCGATATATTTCCCAAATTCAAGATTCTCAAAATCCACTTCACTTATTCTTGACTGAACTGTTTTACGTACCGGAATTTTTGTAATGATTTCCATATTTTATTTTTTTAAAAATTCAATTGCAATCCCTTTGCTTTATTTAACACAACAAAATTTGCGTATTTTTTTTAAACAAAACAGATGCAGATTTAGTATTTTTGACTATATCAGATTTACAAACATGAAAAGAAAATTCAATTCGGATGACCATTTGTACATTCAGGTTGCAGATGGTTTAGAAAAAATGATAGCAGAAGAAGTACTGCTTATTGGTGATAAACTTCCTTCAGTAAGAGTTTTAAGTGAAGAATATGGAATCAGCATGGGGACTGCTTTTCAGGCTTATTATCACCTAGAAGGACGAGGATTGATAGAGTCGAGGCCCAAATCGGGTTACTATGTTCGCTTTAATCACAAACGATTTCCTGAACTGCCAAACCAGGTAAAACCAAATGTATTATCGCATGAAGTAAGTGTAAAGGAAATGATTGCCTCAATTTACACAGATATTGTTGCAGCCAATATTACCAATTTTGCTTTGGCAGTACCCGACCCTTCTTTATTACCCTCAGCCAAACTAAACAAATCGGCTATACACGCATTACGCAATACAAAAAACAATTGTTTGGATTATGAGCATACGCAGGGAAACTTGGAGTTAAGAAAACAAATTGCGAAACTGGTATTTAACTCTGGATTAAAAATAAAGCCTGATGAAGTTATTATAACCTCTGGCTGTCTGGAAGCCATTAATATTTGTTTGCGGGCTGTAACTAAACCCGGCGATACGGTTGCAGTTGAGAGTCCTACTTATTTCGGCATCAATCAAGCAATTGAAAGCCTTGGACTGAAAGTGGTGGAAATTTCAACAGACCCAATTACGGGTATTGATTTGAAACATTTGCAGCAGGCAATCAGCAAATTTCCGGTTAAAGCCTGCGTGGTAGTTCCTAATTTTAATAACCCGTTGGGCAGTTGCATGCCGGATGGAAACAAAAAAGCTTTAGTGCAAATTATCAGCAAACACAATATCCCGCTGATTGAAGATGATATATACGGCGAGTTGTACTTTGGCAAAACTCGACCAACAAATTGTAAATATTACGACACGAAAGGTTTGGTGATGTACTGCTCTTCCTTTTCTAAATCATTATCCCCTGGCTATCGCATTGGCTGGGTAATGCCCGGCAAGTTTCTTGATGCAGTAAGGCATTTAAAAAGAATACAAAATATTAGCAGCCCTACCCTAACGCAAGCTGCCATTGCTCATTACTTAAAACACGGGCGCTACGAATTTCACTTAAAGAAACTAAGGACAGCCCTGCATACACAGAGTTTACGGTATGTGCAAGCCATCATCAAATATTTTCCAGCCGATACAAAAGTAAGCAGACCACATGGCGGTTTTATTTTGTGGCTGGAGTTAAATAAAAAAGTGGATGCCTTTAAATTGCGTGCCGAAGCCATGAAACAGCAAATTTCCATTGTACCAGGCAAAATATTTTCAACAGGTAATAATTATTCCAACTGCATACGTATAAGTTTTGGAAGCCCCTGGAGTGATGATACCGATTACGGTTTGATGATGCTGGGGAAACTAATCAAAAAGATGGTATAAAAAAAATCCTGCCGAAGCAGGATTTAAATTAATGACATGCTATCAGTGAATTATTCGTCAATATTTATTTTCTGCATACGCGGCACCAAGAAATGCATGATAAGCCAACCCAATAAATAAGCTACAACGCAAATAAAGAACATGATATGCTACCCCGTTTGAATTTTACCTATGCCTTCATAATACACAAAGATGCTTTTTTGTACCAACAGCCATAATAAAATTCCCCTCAGGCCGCCAATAAAGGTTAAAGGCGCTGTTGTATTTTTTTAGGAAACATAGCAGTAACTGTTTAAAAACATCTAATACAGCTATAATGCTTTATAACCAATTGGTTAATATTTATGTATCGCCGCTTGACAAGGGGCCTTATATGTTGAAGGTGAATATTTGAGGTAATATGATAGGGGTAACACATCCAACACTAAAAAAAGCCCTCAAACGACGGCTTTTTAGAATCGGGGAGCACAGAATTATTTAACCAAATTGTGTTGGATTTTATCAATTATTAAAATTTGTAAAAGCGGAATTACTATAATAAAGTTTGTTACACCTCAATAGAATCTACTTCAAAAAAAAGTTAAAAAAGAACTTTCTTCATCCGCGTATTACTATTTCTAGAACTGAAAATAAATAAACGAACTGCTACTCTCCTGGCTCCATATCAACAACAACAATAAAACCGACCAGACTATTCCCAGCAGCCACCAAGGCATCTTCTCAGTTACAGTTAACACACGTGTATTACGCATCATCCAATGAAATGCAACAAGTAATATCGTAATTATAGATACTTTAATGATACTTAAAGTTGTAAGTAAAGCTTCTGCCTTGGGCACATTGTAAAACATAGATGTTAAGAGTTTCCATGCAGAAGAAAAATCGGGTGCCCGAAAAAAGACCCAGGTTACATTGATAAAAAAGAAAGTAACCATGGCCAGTATAAAATTACGAAAGGTCTTTGCCTTAAATTCTTTGGGGATTGTACCCAACACACCTACTTCTGCTGAAGGTACTCCCGCAATAGGTATCATTACCGGTTTCTTACGTATGTCCTGTATAATTTTTTCTCCCCATAAATAAGCACCGTGCAATGCTCCCCACACCACAAAGGTCCAGTTGGCACCATGCCACAGACCACCAAGAAGCATAGTAATCATTAAGTTGATATAGGTTTTAAATTTTCCGTTGCGGTTTCCGCCAAGCGGAATGTATAAATAATCCCGCAACCACGAAGACAGGGTAATATGCCATCTTCGCCAAAAATCTGAAAAACCAATAGCGGCATATGGGTATAAAAAATTATCCGGCAAAGAAAATCCAAGACACATGGCAATACCTATAGCACAGGTGGAATATCCTCCAAAATCAAAAAATATCTGTCCGCTAAAAGCAAGCAAACCCGTCCATGCATCCAGTGTTGGCAAGTGATCTTTTGCAGCAAATACTGCATCTGCTGCAGGGGCTAAAAAAGCATCGGCTAACACAACTTTCATAAAAAGGCCAAGGGTTAATAACATCAACCCCTGTATCATTTTTTTTGTATCAGCCACATGCGGTGTTTTAAACTGCGGTATTAACTGATCGGGACGAACAATAGGACCAGCTACTAATTGTGGTAAAAAAGTAACGAACAATGAAAAATCGAGCAATGACTTTTCCGGTTCACTTTTCTTTCTATACATATCTAAAGTATAGGATAATGTTTGAAATGTATAAAAGGAAATTCCCACCGGTAAAATAATATCAGGTGTGGCCGGATGAAAGTCAATACCAACTGTAGAAGCAAGTGCCACAAAGTTTTGTAATAAAAATCCGCCATACTTAAAGTAACCCAGCATTCCCAGATTTCCAATAAGACTCAGGGCCAGCAGTAGTTTCCGCCTGGTCTTATTTTCTTCGGCATACAATTTTTTTCCAACTACATAATCTATTAAGGTTGATATCCATAACAGTATGATAAAAGGGGGGTTCCAGGCCGCATAAAAAATATAACTGGCAAGCAATAAATTAATTTTTTTCGTCTTCCACGAAAACGGCATGTTATGCAGGATAAGCATAAAAATAAAAAAAGCGATAAAGGTGTAGGAATTGAAAACCATAATTACTAGTCTTTAGAGTTAAAAATTATTTAATGCTGTAGTTTGTTTATGAAGGAACCATCCTTTTTGTTCTAATATTTTTGCAAGTGATTTTGTAAATGTTGCTGCATCCTTTGGTGACAGGTGAGACCATTCTGGACATATAAAATTTGCCATCTCAGGATAATCTTCAAAATAAATTCCCGGACTATTTGTGTACGTTAACAAGGCATCCCAATAAATATTTCTTGGATAAGCCTTCTTTTCGGCTTCTTTCATTTCACCGGTAGATGGTGGACGAACAAACATCACTATACCTCCTCTGGCTTTTATTTTATCAATGGAAGATTTTACATCTTTAAATACAGTCAATAAACTGTCTCCTCTTATTCCATCAGCAGTGTTTAACAACCCAAATTTTCGCCAGATCTCTTTCACACGTTGTTGTCTGGCTGTATCTTTTATAAAATCCTCTGACATTACATTTTGCCTGCTAAATATTGTTGGTTCAAAACCAATAGGGAAACCGCTAAAAGCTACAACAGCTTTTCTGTTAGTTAAGGGAAGTTTGTCTAATAATCCATTTATAGAAAATAATTTCTGCTCAAAGAATACCAGGTTTGATTGCAACATATAATCAATATAAAAACTTGCCTTTTGAGCCGGTGTTTGTTTATGGTAATATTCAACACTCTTCTTTGCACTTTGCTGGTCGCCGGGGTCACGGGAGAATAAAATAAACTCAGTACCATCAACAATTAATTTCCCCTTAAAATTTTTATCATCTGCCAGATCTTTTAATATTAGTTGTGGTGATGTACCTACCAATGCAAGTTGTACGGGCTTTTCCAATGTCACTTCTTCCCATGTTTTTAAATCAATATCAAACTTTATACGTGAGCTGCCAATGAAAAAAGTTGATTTTTCAGGCTCATCATAAATTTGTGCTCTTTTATGTGCCCATAATGCCTCGTTATCATCAAAAGAATACGATACACCGAGTGATTTGAGATACCATTCCCAGCAGCCAATAACAATCACCACTATCATCAGTGCTAATATTCCCGCTTTTTTAAGATTGGGTGCTTCCATTTAATTTACTGCAGCAGCAATTTGTTTGTTAGGAAATTTCCACCCTTTTTCTTCGCTTAATATCTTAATTAAATTTTTTGTAAAAACAATTGCATCGGCCTGGCTTAAATGCGAAAATTCGGGGCAGATAAAATCGCCAATGGGCGGGTAGTCTTTAAAATGAATACCGGTGCAATTGGTTACAGCAAGTACCCTATCCCAGTATTTTTCTCGGGGGAATGCCTTGCTTTCACCCATTGAATAGTAAGGGCCACTGGATGGGGTGCGTACAAACAATACTTCTCCGCCTCTTGCTTTTATTTTATCTACCGCAAGTTTTACGTTATTGAGTATGCTATCAAGTTTTGCGCCGCTTGCAGGAGGATCTTTGCTCATTTGCCTGAACATATCCCAAATGGCTTTTACTTTATTCTGTTCAACAGTATCTGTCGAAAATTCATCGGTCATATACTCCTGGCGGTTAAATTTTACCCTGCCAAAGCCAGAAGGGAAGCCATGAAAATTATACACCCCTGGCCGGTCGGGAATCTGCATATCTTCTAATTGGGCATTTAAGGAGTGCCATTCTTTATCTAAAAATACAAACTGAGATTCCAACAGATGATTGATATGAAAACTTACCCGCTGTGCAGGTGTCCTTTGTTTAAAGTATTTCATGTTCTCAACCGGTCGCAGGGCATTGTCGGCAGCTGTAGAAAAAAATAAACCTTCTGTTACATCAACAATCAACTTTCCTTTAAATTTTTTATCATCGGCAAGATTTTCCAGTATCGGAATTGGATTACTACCCACACAGGCTAATTGTATGGCATGGTCGCCGGTTATACTTTGCCAGGTATCAATATCCAAGTCGAATTTGATACGGGATGAACCTATAAAAACAGTTGCTTTATCTGCAGGCTCATAAACCATATCCCTCTTGTGTGTCCATAATGCCGGGTCATCCAAATAAGTAGTTTCAAAGCCTTTGCTGCGCAGGTAAAGCTCCCAGCATACTAAAGCGCTTATTACCAATACTAAGGTTAGTATTCCTGCTTTTACTAAAGAAGAAGTATTCATTTTTTATAAATTAATGAACGATAATTATATTAAAGGGAATAGGAAATGGAAAATCGACGTTAGTTGTATTTCTGTTTGGTCTTTCAGTTCAATGCTATAAAAAGGATATTGAAAATCTTTCAGCCGAGTTAAAGATATATTGTAGAATTGGAAATTCATAACAATTTAATAAAAAAAGGGGGGGGGGTAGTTATATCGGCTGTGCAGAGCCGATAATATTAATTAAATCAGAAATTTTACTTTAAAATGATAATATTCGGATGAGTATGGTCTTAAAAATAGAAAAAAAATGATTTCTCAGGGCCTTAGTGCCGGAGCAGTTCCCATATTAATAGGTGTTAATTGAATCATGTCTTTAGCCACTAACATTCTTCAAAAAAATAAAAGCCCAAAACTTATTAGGTAATTGGGCTTTGTATCGGGGAGCAGAGAATTATCTAACCAAATTGTGATTGATAATACTAGCTAAATCCCTGATTTAACGATATTTCAGCACATAGTTCAAACCCTATCGAGGTCACCAGACTTGTTTCGAAAGAAACCGATTCCCCTGTAATTCTATATTTATAGAAGTTTTCATTTTCGGCCACCCCCTTCTTCCCCCGCTTTTCATTAGTTCTATCTCAGTATTCAATGAAAAATTCGAATTGCAAAATGATCCGAAAGAAGTGATCATCTATTTTAAAGAAAGCCGTATGGTGGATATGAGTGCCATTGAAGCTCTGAATAAATTGACCAAACGTTACCTGGCTGCCGGTAAAAAATTGCACCTGCGTCACTTGAGCGACTATTGCCGTTTACTGCTGAAAAATGCGGAGGAGATTATTGTAGTGAACTTACTGGAAGATACTCATTTCAAAATTGTGGTTGATAAAGTATAATTCAGCACTTTTGTCGTAAATTACAAATAATGGCAACCCCAACTAAATACCGCCTTCCTGTTTGTTTGATAATGGCATTACTGATGCCTGTTGTCGTTTTAGCACAACCAAAACATTACAAGCTGCAAAATGGCAGAATACAAACCGGAGCCGAAGTGCTGTGGTACCCTGCCGGCTGGATAACCGGCCCATCGGTGAATTATTTTGTGGCACCAAAGCATGTGGTACACGCAGGCCTTGGCGTCAACATAGCTAATCGCCACGACTGGAGTGGTTTAAATGATGATGAAAAAGGAAGCGGTTTTGGCGGCTCTCTCGGTTATCGTTATTTATTTACACCTATAAAGAATTCTTTTTTTCTTGCTGCACGGGTTGATCTGTGGGCCATGAAAATAAAATGGAAAGATAAAACGGGAACTCCACAGGCAGTAAATGGCACAACAAAAATTACCGTTTTTCAACCCACCGGCTATATTGGTTATTGGGTAAAATTAAAAGACAGCAAATGGAACCTGCTCTTCTCCGGCGGAGGTGGTGCAGAAATAAATATTAAAACAAGCGGAAAGCAAGTTGGTGAGGGCGGTATGTGGATGCTTCGTGTTGCTGCGTATTACGCTTTATAGCCTGTACATATCTTACTCTTCATTCAATAACTTATCCATAAAAGCATAAAATTCTTTTTTATAGGCTGCATAATGCTTTCCTGTGCCCGGGCCAACAATACCCGTATCAAATTTTCTTACTATTCTTTTTTTATCAATGATGATCGAGCTGGGCTCGGTGGAACATTCATCAGTTCTTCAAGATTTCCTTCCTGTATTTTATTGTTGAAGATGCTACTCCATACCCGTCGGGCAATTTTATTTCAGAAATTTCATTGATACCGATCTTTATTAACGCCATATGATGGATGGCATGTTCCAGGTTATAGGCAATTTCCCTTAAATAATTAGTAGGTACTTTATTTAACTCCTCATCGTTTTCATCAAATCCAGCTTCTAATATCAAAGATTTATTTTCATTCAATAAAGACGAGTCTATTTTGTTCATCAATTCAATTGCTGTTTCCTTTGATGTTTCAATGGTAATATCCCTTTTTCTCTTTTCGTAGTTTACTATACCAGAGCTAAGTCCGTCTTGCAGGCAAACAAACATTTCCACTACATGTCTTACATGTTGTCCGATGCTTGCGCCAGAAAGTGTATCAATTTTTTGACAGTATTGCTGATTAGAAAGCTGTACCAAAGAGTCTTCCAGTTGATTAAAAATAGTATGAACAGATTGCTGTATTATCATTGTTTTTTTGCTTTAATATTTATACCCTCCAAAATAAAAAAACTACATCCAATTGCAGAATGCAGTTTTTTTTAATATCCGAAAATTGGATTTCAACTATTTTATTCATCTCCTTTTTCGTACACTGCAGAATAAGTAACCTGAATATCATCGGCTACATTATTTTTCTTTTTACCACTGGGTTTTCCAACGCCATAAGAACTTATATCTTTCACAATAAATTTAGATGTAACGGTAATCTTACCATTGTTAACTTCCACCGTTGCTTTTTCGTTTACAGATTTTGTAACGTCTCTAATGGTTAAATCACCTGAAACGGTTACTTCATACTTACCATTTTTTGAAAAATTAACTGCAGACAGATTGGATATTTTTCCCTTTAAAGTTAAACGGGGATATTTTTTTGAATTCATGAAATTGGAATTGTTGAAATGTTCCTGCATGAGCGCTTTATCAAATGCAAAACTCTGAACAGGAACAGAGATGACCACATCTCCGGTACTGGTATTAATAACCCCGGTTACTGTATTGTTGATTGCAGAAATATCTTCGGCAACTGTATGGGAGTAGATAATAGCCTGACCTGTTCTGGTAATAAATTTTGATTGCGCATGTACACCTAAAAATGCAAGGCCAGTAATTGCAATGGAAAGAATAACTTTTTTCATAATTGTTGTTTTTTTATAAAGACTGATTTACCTAAAAACCCTTACAGTGGGATTTGATTTTAACATTTTTCTTAACGGAACTCCGTAATTAACCAGTAAATCATAATACCGGCAGCTATTATCGATTTGATATTGCAGATGGTCCAGAAAGATTTTCGTTTTCTTCCTCCGTTTATATTACTGCAACTACCATTTGAACAATAACTCATTTTAATATTTGTTTAGTGAACGAAACTTCCCTTTTAACCATCATGGCAATTACGATCCCAAAAATCACATGGCCCATTACGCTACCAATCATCATCAGTACCATAGAACCCTGGGGTTCGGGCATTGTATTACCAAAAACTGCATCTAATACCGGAAAACCAACTTGTGCCAGTATAAAGGCTATGATACCATAGATAGCGCCACGTAAATACTTACTGCTGATCCTTTTCAATAGTTTGGAAAAAATAAAAACGTACATCGCCGCAAAGATGATTCCTATTAAAAAGTGCATCACCCAGCCCATGGCCACAGGTACACCCATCATTGCAGACATCATATCCGGAGGGCTCATTTTAGGCATTCCCATTGCCCCGCCAATAATCATTATCAGGGTCATTACTATTGTGGCTACAATACCACTTACTACTGATGTTTGAATTTTGTTTTGCATATCTTTTCTATTACAGACGTACAATTGTTGAAAACCTGACAAAACCTTATAAATAATTTTATTTTAGGGCTTAGTCTAACTGATTTATTAGACTTAGAAATTCTGATTGCAATGTAACCGCCTTATTCTTTGCATACCAGCCATGGAGTTCTTTTTCAAAATTCTCCCATGTTTTTCCTTCAGGATTTTTTTTCCATGCAGTCAGTAATTCCTGAGCAGGCACTGGTCGTGGACCCCAAACAAATGCGTCTTCACCCAACGTTTCATTTATGGCAATTAATTTAGGAATTGCCCTTGCTCCATTGGTAAGGTAATTATCCATTAAATCCGGATTCTGGTCCCTGAATAAAATATAAAGCTTAATCTTATCCGTATTCAACTTTGCTATTTCGGCAATAACCGGAAGGGTTTGAGCGCTATCGCCGCACCAGGCTTCCGTAATCACCATCCAGGTATAATTATGCTGCAGGTTTTCTACTGCATTTTTTAATTGGGGGTCAATCACAACAGTTTTATGAATCCTTTGGGTTCTGGCAAGGTTCAGTTTTGTAAATGCTATTAATTCCTTTGAAGCGTTTATTGAACTTGTTTTTCCATCTTCAACCCATTCCTCGAATTGCTTTAAATAACTGTCGTAGGTTGTTAACCCTAATGCGTTTAATAATGTGTTCATTTTCTTATTTTTTTGATTGAGAAATTCCGTGTTTTCCAAAGTCGATAAGTTGCTTTGGTTTTATATAACCTTGTGTGTAGGTGATAATTTTACCATCCGCATCTGTAATTATCAAAGTTGGATAGGCATTTACGCCATATTTTGCTGCCAGAGCCGGACCTTCGCCTTTTTCCATATCAATAGCAACACTTATAAAATTGCTGTTAAAATATTCGCCGGCAGTTTTGTCGGGAAAAGTATTTCGCTTCAACATTTTACAAGGGCCACACCAGGAAGCATAAGCATCCAGAAAAATAAGTTTGTTTTGTTTTTTGGCCTCGGCCAAAGCTTTGTTCCAATCGGCTTCAATAAACTGAATGCCCTGCCCGGTTTCGTTTGTCATATTAGTTTCCGTGGCAATTTTCGATTTGGGAATAACTGCATAAACCACAATAGCTGCAAGTATCAGCAGACCAGATAAAATCATTTTCATATACTTTTTGAAAGTATAGACTGTTGTTTATTTTATTCCTTACAAATGGAGATTTGTATTAACGTTTCATTAATACCACATCAGGGTTTTATAGTTGTCCCGGGTTTTAAATCAGTGATTGTATCAACCCGGCTGCTGTTATATTTTATTATTAAAGAAACAGGAACTTTATTTTTCGGTATTGCAAAATGTAAAGTATTCGACTGGTCGGTACTTAATCCTTCGCCCACCATATTCCAGTTACAAATAAATGTACTGTCAGCAAAATTTAAAGTAAGTTTTGCACCCAATGCTTCAGTGGTATCGGGCATCCTCACTTTTAAATAGCTGGCATTGCCGCCTTTATTGATAAATACTTTTGATGCACCATTAATATTGATATACACCAGGTCGGGATATCCATCGTTATTAAAATCGCTGGTAATTGGAGTAATGCCAAAATGTTTATTTACTACACCCGCCTGTTCTTCTACCGATGCAAATTTTCCGGAAGGCAATTGCAGTAAAAAACGACAAGGCAATGGAAACAAAGCATGTGGTGGAAAACTTACATAATTTTCTGCCACCACTAAATCCTGGCGCCCATCTAAATTAAAATCTTCAAAAATAGCACCCCATGAAAATTCAAAGTCGGCCACATCCAATGACTTTGCAACATCGGTAAATTTAAAATTACCATCATTCCTGAACAACAGCCAATCTGTTACAAGTTCCTGTCCATCTTTTAAATCTCCTTTGGCCAAAAATTTTGGAATGGATGAACCGGTATTAGAAAAAAACAAATCAATACGGCCGTCATTATTTATATCTCCGGCAGCAATACCCATCGGATAGCCAAACTTTCCGGTCATGGGATTAGGGGCCAACGAAAACTTTTTTCCTTTTTCGTTTTTGTAAATTCTGGGTTCGCCGGTATCATAGGCCACTACCAGGTCGAGCCAGCCATCATCATCTATATCAACAAACAAACCCTGAAAAGTATTGTGTACATAGGTTAAGCCATAGGCATCAGTTACATCTGTTAATGTATTATCGCCATTGTTGAGTAATAACACACTGCTGGAGCCGTAATTTTCTTTATTGAAAATTGTTTGCCCTTCCATCGAATCTTTTTTAAGATAGGTGGAAAGAAAAATATCGGTATAACCATCTTTGTTTACATCGCCTAATGTAATGGTGGCGGGGTTAGACTTTGCATTGAGCTTTATATCTAGTTTGGTTTCTGTGAATTTATCTCCTTCGTTTTTATAAAAGAAAACGCCATCTTCTCTGGTGACCAGCAAATCTGTTTTGCCATCGTTATCCCAGTCATACGATACTGCACCAAATGTAGCAGAGTTGTTTTTATGAGGAAGTGTGCCGCTCCAGAGTTCAAATTTGTTTTTATTAAACCTTAACATAGCATCCTCCTGGCTATACCCTCCTCCGATAAATAATTCATCAATACCATCGCCATCAATATCAATAACTGCCGACCCTAAACTTGGTAAAGACTTCTCCGCATTAAATTCATGTATAAAGGGGATGGCTACTTCTGTGAATTTTGGAATGAGCGAATCCACAACGGTATAATCACATGCCTTAACATAGGGGTCTTTGGTATCCTTATAAAAAAACCAGGCAACTACTGCTGCTGCTACCACTGCAATTCCGGCAATAACGAGTAAAGATATTTTTACTTTTTTCATAAAGCTGTTTGTTTATTTTTAAGTGCGAAAAGTGATGCTGAAAAAACTACCACATGTGTTACATTCATTGCAGTTGGTGCTATTAAATTACCAATGGAAGGCATTAAAAAGAATAAAAGAAAAACTGTAGCTAAAATTAATACCGGGTTAAACCATGCCATCCATTTTGGATAAAGGGTATTGCCTTTTAAAATGGCTGTAACAAAAATGATACTGATGGCTAACACTACTACCCGTAAAATTTGTACCAGGGTTTCCATCAGTAATTGGTATTTGTCCAGCAGGGATAATGATGTTTCACCGGCGGCATAAGATTTTGCCATAAAGCCCAACATGCCCCTGGAGCCAATCCACATGCCTCCACTAACAAATGCAAATACACCCAAAATTAAAACAGCTAATGCCATTTTGTTGCTTCCTTTTTTGAGCGACAAATAAATATGCCAGTAGCCGGCAATATAAAAAGGCACAAACAGCACAGTAATAAAATGCCCTGTTATTAAACGCCAGTTTGCAATTGAAACAAAGAAACCATAATGACCCTGATTATAACCAGCCGCATTATAGTGCAATAAAAACTCTCCAATACCAACCATTACAGCACCAATGAGGCCGATGATTCCTGTACGTTTTAAATTGTTCATGTTGGTTTTGGTTGTAATGTTGTCTATCTGAAAAAATTAACTATTTTTCTTCCTACTTTATAGGCTGTCCATTCCCTTGCTTTAAACATTGCATCTACCGGTGTACGAAAAACATGGTTTGAATAATTACTGATTGTCTTAATTGATATGGCAAGAAGCATATCCTGGCTATTATTCTTGCCATATCAATTAAGACAATCAGTAATTATTC
>JBKJPN010000148.1:0-8695 GCA_046595125.1 Ferruginibacter sp. | reverse complement strand
GACTTAAACATTTCCTTCATTCCTTTTGTAAGCGGCGTTAACTCAACCAATGCACTGTTTTTATTTTCGAAAACACGGGTTTTAAAATCCGAATTATCAAGTGTTGTTCCTTGCATACAATCAATCATTATTTTGTTGATCTGCTGAAACATTTTATTGGATTTAGTAGACACCCGGCTTTCTTTAGCACCGTCTTTAATATACACTTTGTCCTTATTCAAAACCATCAGGTATTTAAAAGGTGTAGTATATTCCATCCTTACGCGGCTATCTTTTTTAAACCAAAAATTACCCTTGGAATTTATTTTTTCCGACAGCATACTCAGGTTCTTCTCCTGCGTAAAATCAGCTTTTATGGAAGATGTTCTTTGGCTCGCCGCAGCAAACTCTATTTTAAATTTCGCTAAATCGGCTACCGGACTAAACCCAGCATATTGTGCCTGAGATGTAAAGCATGCAGCGAGTGTAAGTAAAACGAGTATAATTCTATTCATAAGCGTTCAAAGCTAACAATTTATCCAAAGGAATAATGTTATAGCCCATTTTTTTAACTTCTTTGATAAATTCCGGTAAAACATTCACTGTTACCTTACAAGTGTCGTGAAACAAGAAAACCGCTCCTGGCTTTATTTCTGCATTTATTTTGTCGAGCAGTTTTTTTTCATCCTTTGCTACTGTGTCCATTGACCTCGCACTCCAGCCCACGGGTGTATATCCTCCTTTTATGATTGCTTTTTTTAAATTTGGATTAGTAACGCCATACGGTGGTCTGAAAAGTTTTGGCTTCAATCCTAATACCCTTTCCATTTCAGCATCCATCATCTTTAAATCTTCCAGCATTTTTTTGGTCGAATACATATCGAACCAGAAATGATGAGAAAAACTATGATTGCCTATGATATGGCCATCGGTATAAATTCTTTTAAAAATTTGTTCGTTACCGGCAATGCGGTTGCCAATGCAGAAGAATGCAGCTTTTACATTTTCAGTCTTAAGTATATCCAAAATATCTGTTGTGTAGTTTGCCGCCGGTCCATCATCAAAACTAATGGCGATTTCTTTTTTATCTGTATTTGCTTTGCAAATTATGGGTAAGAAGAAGTTTGAACTGATATTAACACAACCCCAAAATACAACTAAAGAATAGGAAATAAGTAATAGGCTCCCGATAGCTATAGGGACAGCAACGGGCAATTGATTAAGTATATGTATGCTAACCAAAACTGCAAGTAATACAGCAAGAAGAATATTTGTGTTACGGAAGTTTAACATGCCGAGAGCAAAGATAAAGAATGATGTATGCCTTGGTAATGATTATGCACTAAAACCTTTTTTATCTTTTTTTCTGAAGAAGCTTTGAAATCCAGAGCTGCAGGAACTGTTCCCAGCTTCACAATATTTGCTGCCAACCACATAGCAAATGCAGCAGCAGTAGGGTATTCGCCGCATAAATGTTTATAGTTGATGGTATCCTTATCGGCAAAAACAGTTTTTGAAAGTGCTTCATAAACTTCATCCTCTACAGCATCGCCATTCTTTCCGGTAATGATTAAATCAATATCGGCAATATTAGTATGCTGTTTTTGTAAAAAAGAGTTTATCTGGGTTTCAATTTCAGCGGTTCCTTCCGGCTTATAAAAAGTATGCAATCCTTCCAGCTTTGCATAGTCTGTTGCCGAGCGTTCATTGGCAATTAAAAAGAATGTAGCGCCTTCGCCAGCAACAGTACCTTTTGATTTCGTTTTATAAATATCTAGATTGGAAACATCACCCTGTTTATACAAGCCCAGCCTGTTTAAAATAGTATGACTGGTATTGGTAATTTCATCAATGGCACCTACCAGCACATTTGCGGCGTCGTTTTCTTTTAGCAGTAACATGCCATCAAGCAAGGCGCTTTCAAAAGAAAAACCTCTATGCACAAAAGCATTATTATAATTATTGCATTGCAGCATTAATCCTATTTGTGCGCCAATGGTGTTATGGGTTGATTGTATAAATGATGTTGGTGTAAGTAACTCCTCTTTAAACTCCACCATCTTACTTAAAAAAGAATTGGTGTCTTCCAGGCAACCGTAAGCCGTACCGGTAACAATGGCATCGGGAACTTTTACATTCGCTTCTTGCAAACATTCCATAGCTGCGGCTACTCCCATACGAATGATGCGGCTCATGCGACGTATCTGTTTGGGATCGATAAACTCTTTATAGTCAGGCTCAATGCAAGAAAGACGGTTGCCGGTATAGGCAACAGGGGCATCAACCAATGGTTGGTGGCCAAAGGTTCTTTGTGGTGAGATATTTCCTGTTGCGCTGATGTACATTTCAATTTGTTCTTTCTATTAATTAAGCATGGCTTCAGTTCTTAAACCAGTTTACTGTCAGTCTGAGCTTGTCGAAGACGGCATGTCACGTATAACCCGTCTTCGACAAGCTCAGACTGACAGCTTTTAATTTTGCACAGATATAATTATTCAACTTTCGAAAAAATCAATGATGAACAATTGCCTCCAAATCCAAATGAATTGGAAAGCACATGTTTCACTTCCATATTTTTTACAAGCTCTTTTTCGGGCACAAAGGGCAAATCTACCATCGGTGTTTGTAAACGCAGATTAGGAAAAATAATTCCATGCTGCAATGCCAATACCGAAAACACCGCTTCTATGCCACCACTGGCGCCCAGCGTATGCCCTGTAAATGTTTTTGTTGAACTCATTTTGGGATACTGCCCATCGAATAACCTTTTAATGGCTGTTCCTTCGGCAATATCATTATTCTGTGTTCCTGTTCCATGCAAATTGATATAATCAATATCTGCTGGCTGTAATCCACTCTTTTTTAATGCGCCGCTCATAGCTAAAAAAGAACCTGTTCCGTCAGGCGATGATGCGGTTTGATGATAGGCATCGTTAGCATTACAATATCCACTTAAAATAATATTGGGTTTGTTTTTTAAAGTTGCAGCAATCTTTTCTGAGACCAACACCACATATCCAGCACCTTCGCCAAGATTAAGCCCACGGCGGTTTTCATCAAATGGCTGACAAAACTGTTCATCAACAATCATCAATGTATTAAATCCATTCAATGTAAATTTTGTAAGCGCATCGGTACCGCCTGCAACCACTACATCAATGGTATTGTTTCTTATCAATCGGGCACCAAAAAAAATGGCATTGGCTGATGAGGAACAGGCTGTGCTGATGGTGGTGATATAATCTTTGATGCCTAAGGCATCGGCAACCAATTCTGTTACACTCCCACATTCGTGGTTGATAACATCACGTAGGCGTCCTTTGTTATTATTGGCAACAAAATCATTGAAAAAATTTTCGGTTTTATCCATGCCGCCAACAGAGTTGGCTGATATAAAACCGCAGCGAAGTGATTGCAAATTTTCTATACCTGCATTTGCCAGTGCTTCTTTAGCCGCAATCAAACTTAATAAAGCAGTACGGCTTTTTACTTTGGGAAGGCCGGCGAGTTTTGCCAGTTCCTCATTACTTAATTTTACCTCGGCAACCGGCAAGCGTTCTTTATGAATCGAATCTAAAAGATTCATCGCACCCATTCCTGCACGTCCGTTTTCAAGGGCATCCAAACATTCAGCGACATTATTACCTATCGCCGAAATGATACCTGTACCGGCAACAAAAACGGGTTCGTTCATATTTATACTGTCTGGGCTTGATGAGCTGTAATGTATTCAGCCATGGTTCTTACGGTATAAAAAACCTTGGGACCATCTTCGGCATTTGAAAGTTTAATCTTGTATTGCTGCTGCAGTAAAACAATTAATTCTAATGCATCAATTGAATCCAATCCCAGTCCATCAACAAACAATGGTTGATCATCTCCAATATCTTCGGGTTTTGTATCCTGTAAATTCAGCTGGGCAATGATCTGTGATTTCAGATCCGACATTAATTTATCCATTTTCTATCTGATATATTTTATTTAAATTTTCTTTTGTAAAAATAACGGAATTGGCGCTTTTATCTTTCTCAATTAAAAATAAAGCTGCTTTATAGCTGTTCCCGAGCAACTCAACCCAGCCGCAGATACAGCATTGCATAGTATCGCTGTTCATCAGGTTGTTTACATATTGCTGTATAAACGGAGCATCGAAAGATTCGGTTATAAAAAATGCATTTTCGCCTTTAAACTTATACCTAATGCTTATTTCACCAATTACAATATTGGGCAATGTGTATACAAACAGCGCCGGACTAGCCATCTCTTTTGTTGTTTCCAGATATTTAATATCCGTATCAAGACTGCTGTTTGCATTGGATAAAACGACTCCAATAACCTCTGGTTCATATTTTGCGGCATCAAAACTGTCCTTTAACAAAACCTCATTTGCCAGCCAACCCAGTTTACTCAGGTTATCCATCTTATGAAATTTTGGATACTGCATATCAAGATGACGATATACTGAAACCAAAAAATCAGACAGTGCTGTTTCTTTATTTTCAAATACAGCCTGCCCATTTTTATAAACAACATGATTGCTGATGATACAGGTAGCCGTGATGTAGTTTTCTTTTTTCAATAGTATAAACTTCTACTCTAAAAATTCTGTTTATTATAATCAGGTGTTTAGCGAATCTCTTAACTTAATAAGCTTAGCTAACTTATGTAACGCTGTTTTATGATCCTTTACATAGGGGTTATCGGTATCCCAAACATATCCCGCCAGTACTGAGCAGATCATGCTTTTTATTTCGGGCACCTGGTTATCAGCAAAGAAAATTGTATCCAGTGTACCCTCGTACCAGGCCATTACATAGGATCGGAATGTATCTACGCCTTGCATCATGGGCTGGGTATAATCTGTATCCCAATCTACAGCTTCGCCGTTTAATTTTTTTATAACCAAATGCGCAGCAGTTTGGCTGGAAACCGTTGCCAGTGTTACTCCTGAAGAAAATACCGGATCTAAAAACTCCGTAACATTTCCTGTCAGCACAAATCCGTCGCCATAAAATTTATTGGTAGTGGTTGACCATGATTCCAAAACTTTAGGTTCGAAAACAAATTCAACATCTTTCATTCTTTCGGCCAGATATGGTTCGGTAGCCAGCAAAGTTCTTAGTTGTTCTTCTGGAGTTCCTCCTTCGGTTGCTTTAAAAAATTCGGGCTCGCCAACAAAGCCTACCGAAGTGGTACCGGTTGAAAAAGGAATAACCCAAATCCAGATTCCATATTGGTGTACAATAATAGTAATTCGGTTGGGTTCGTCGTCCATCGTGCGTTTTGTATCTAACACATGCGTAAATAAAGTTTTACGCGGCGGCAGATTAGATGGCTTGTCCATATTGAACATACGTGGAATCACCCTGCCATAGCCACTTCCATCAACTATAAACCTGGCTTCTATCTGCGACTGAGTGCCATCCTTGTCTTCAACCGTTGTAACGGAATCAGACCCATTGAATTTAATATCGGTTACTGTGGTTTCGTAACAAACCTCAATGCCCATTTTTTCTGCTTCATCGGCCAGAATTTTATCAAAGTCGGCTCTTTGTACCTGCCAGGTCCAGCTCCAGCCGGCGGTAAACTGGTCGCCAAAAAAATAGTCGCATATTTTTCCGTTCTTCACAAACTTGGCTCCGTATTTTTCCTGGAACCCTTTTGCTTTTACAGCTTCCAAAAAACCTGCTTCTTCCAAAGCCTCCATGCAGCGTGGCAATAAACTTTCGCCAATTACAAAGCGAGGAAATTTCATCTTCTCCACAATCTTTACGGTAAACCCAGCTTGCTTAATTATAGAAGCTGCCACAGTACCCGAGGGTCCTGCTCCAATCACTAGCACATCTACTTGTTCAGTTTTCATGATTAACTATTTTTTTTCTACATCTTATTAATGTCTGGCTTAAACCAATATGATCCGTCGTTTCAAAAATATCAAACCCCGCATCTTCAACACATTTAAAAAACACTTCGGCGCTGTACATCTGGCTGTTGCCATTGGCCAAGGCTGTAAAGTAGATGGATGTTTGCTGTAAACAAAAAGCAGCTGTTTCATATTTCTGTCGGTCCCAATAAGGCTCCAGAATTATTACCTGTCCATTTTCATCCAACGCGTCGTAACATCTTTTTAAAATAGAAACAATTTCTGCTTCGGAAAAACAATCCAAAAACTGGCTCATCCATATTACATCAAACCCTTTGGGAAACTGCACAGTTTCATCCAGAATATTTACAGGTTTAAAATCAACGCGGTCTGTTAATCCCAGTTCTTCAATTCTTTTCTTAGCTACATTTAGTTGCCCTGGCAAATCCATGATAGTAATATGCACATCAGGAGAAAATTTTGTTGAGGCGATGGCCCATTTACCAGTGTTGCCGCCGATATCCAGTAATTTTTTAACGCTGCCGTTATATACCAGAGGTAATACTTTTGGAAAAGCATCATCCGAAAAATAGTGATCAAATTCAAACCAGCTTTTTTGAACATGTGTCGGCAGTTGAGAGAGCCCTTCGTAAATAGTTGGCCATTCTCCAAACGCTTGCAGACCAACTGCCTTCCCTTTTTCAATACTTTCATCCAAATAAAAAAGCCCTTTATAATTTACATCATGCACAAAATCCATGTTGATGTTAGTCAATGCGTCATTCAAAATAAAGTGCCCGGTTTTACCAAGTGTATATTTTTTATCATTCACCAAAACCAATCCAAGACCAAGGCCGCTTTCCAGCAAAACTCGTACGCCGTAATTGGTCATGTTTAGTTTTTCGGCAATGGCTTCATTAGTAATTCCCTCGTTGCCACTGTCTTCAACTAGTTTTAAAATACCCGTATTTCTAAGTACCCGTGCCGCCTGAAAAATTACCGGACCAAATGCAATCCATTGGGCTGCATCTTTGGCGTCGAAAGCTGATTTTTTATCTTTTGAGAAAAACTTCATAAATTATTACGATTGGGTTTAGTGTTTGCTGAACAGCAAAGCTGCATTACAACCGCCGAAACCGGATGCTGTTTTTAAACAATGTTGCAAAGTTAATTGGGTTAGTGATGTACAAATATTTACTGGTTGTGTTACGCCCATGTTTTTAAAACCGGGCGTAGGTATTATCGTATTCTCCATCAGCGATTGAATAGATATGATGGATTCAATTAATCCGGCAGCACCTAAGGTATGACCATAGTATCCCTTTAAACTGTTTACCGGAACCGATTGCAGTCCAGCTAAATTAATAGCTTTCGCCTCCATTTCATCATTAAACACAGTGGCCGTGCCGTGTGCCGAAATAAAATCAATATCGGCTGCGGTAAGGCCAGCCATTTTCAACGCTTTATTTATTGCAAGATTTAATTCTTCGCCGGTACGTGATGGGCCCGAAATATGATTGGCATCATTGCTTACCGAACCGCCTGCTACTTTTATACCTGTTGAATATTCATTAGTAGATGTTAGTACAACCGTACCTGCACCTTCGCCCAAGTTAATTCCGTCCCTAGCCGCATCAAAGGGTTTGCAAACCGAAGGGCTGATGGCCTGAAAGGATTGAAAACCCGACAGAATAAATTTGCTAATTACATCAGCCCCGGCAATAACAGCATGATCATACTGGCCCGATTGAATTAACCGCATGCCTGTTAAGATGGCCAACATGCCTGATATACAGGCATTGGAAATAATTACCGGCTGATTAACAAATCCGAAATGATCAGCAACAAGTTTTGCAGAAGTATTTAATGAAATCCGATTGTTTAATTCTTCGGATGCAATTTCTGTTTCCAGCAAACTGATATTCCCTTTGGTGGTAGATATGATAAGCACCGTCTTTTCATCTGACGCTTTTACATTTGTTTTTGAAATGGCATCGCTGATGGAAGTGATGAGCAGCTTTTCAAACTTCGTATAAGTATCCGAAATATTTAGGTCCGAAAAATCAGTTTCGAATAACGCCGCATAAAAAGGCTGATCACTCATGCTCTTGTTATCCTGTTTTTTTATGCCGGATACATTTTGTTTTATGCGCTCAAAATTATCAGCAGTGTTTAAACCTATCGGCGATAAAATATTATTTGAACTGATATAAATTTCTGTCATTTTTTTTAGTCATTAAACCAAATCGTATTTCTTTTTCCAGTCTTCAAAAAAAGGCGGATTAGCCAGTTGAAGTAAAGAATCCTCCTTACTCAAAAATACCTGCACAGATGACCCAGTAGCCACTAACTCGCCAGTTGATGCTTTGAATAAACGATAAGTGAATTTTATTTTTGCAGCCTCGGTAGGTACGTAGGTTGACTCTACAATTACCCTGTCGCCGTAACGCAGCGATTTTTTAAAATCACACTGAACACTTACTACAGGAATAACAAAACCAAGTTTATAAACATCCAGGTAACTAAGTCCGTGTATGTTTCCAAAATCTTCTCTACCATCTTCAAAATAGCGAATATAGTGGCCGTGCCAAACAATGCCCAGTGGGTCTGCTTCATTAAACCGTACCAACACTTCCGTTCTGCTGCTCAAATCCTTTTTCATAATTCTTTTATCAACCGCCATATTGAGTTTTCCAAGCCTTGTATTTTTTCTTTTCTATTTCGTCCAGCGTTTCCTTAATGGTAGATGCCCAGTAATTTCGGAAGCCAATTCCGGTTGCTTTACTTTCAAATCTCTCTGTCATCAATACTTTTTTTGATTGTAAATCTACCAGCACCACCCACATAGATGCA